>CAZFLU010000149.1:405-3334 GCA_964519195.1 uncultured Planctomycetia bacterium
ACTTCGATGTCCCCGTTGTCATTTACATGCGGCGTAACAAGGAGGCGTATCCCTATCTCTTCTTTCTCAAAGTTATACGTAAACCTCTGCTGTCCTCCGGTGTCCTGGTTCTCTTCTACCTCGCTGATATAATTATACACCTCCCCCACAAACATCTTGGCAGGCTTATTATTTAAAGTTGTTATCCTGGGGTTCGCGATTATTTCCGTATCAGCCCTCTGCTTAATAAATTCTAGGACTGCCGAAAATTGACTGAAATCCAGCGTGCCGTACGCGAATTGGCTTGCCTCAACGAACGGGAACGCGCGCGTGCCTTCAGCCGTAGCCGGGAATTCAGTAGTGCCTGTTGATTGTGTCGCTCCGCCCGCTCCTATCGTAACCTCGTCAGTGTTGGTTTGCCCTATCGGAAAATACTTCATCATCTCATGTCCAAGCATGTTAATGTTGCCCCATGCCTCAAAAGGTATTGTGGTGGGCCTTGCTGCCCCTCGCGCGGAGATGATCATGTTCCAGTTTATGCCGAGCCTCTCCTCATTATTTAGCGCGGTCTCTATTATCTTGGCCTCTATCATTATCTGCGGCGTTTTTTTATCTATTTTCTCCACGATCTGTTTTATTTTATAAATATTGGTCGCTATATCGGTTATGACAAGCGCGTTTATACGTTCATCGTACGTAAGCTTTCCCCGAGGCGTCAGCATGTCTTTGACCGCATCCCTGATCTGTTCGGCAGTGCTGTAATTCAGCGGTATTACTTCCGTGGATAACTCTTCCATTTGAAGGCTGTTAATCGTCACCACCCTAATAATATCCCTGTCCCTTTCATATGCGTATCCGTAATTTTTAACGATAAGGTCAAGCGCCACGTTCCAGGGTTTGTCAGTAAGTTTTAAGCTGACCGTTCCGGAAACGTCGGGCGAGGTTATTATATCGACTCCTCCGACTTCAGACAGGTAATTAAGGACTGTTCTTATGTCCGCGTCTTTAAAATTAACCGTGATATTGCCCGGCGCTATGTTCGAGAGTTCCGCCTGCGCTTCCGGATTGGTGTCGGCGCCCGCGTCATGGGCCGCGCCTATCAAAGCGTCCTGGGAGTAACACATTGAAAAATTAAAAAAAACAGTAAGCGTTACGCATGTTATATAAAATTTTATTTTACGCACCGTGGCCCCCTTTTATTAAAATCATTTTTCATAAAGATCAAGCGCATATCTGTCTCCGTCTATTATAATAACTGCCGTCTCGCCTTTTATGCCCTCAAGCGTTACGCGGCCCATTGTCTCTCCCTTTTGCAACATTGTGCCGTTAAGTATGGCCACTGTCTTGCCTCGCGGGCCTGTTGCTATGCCCTGGAAATTAACGTCGTCTATGCTTAAAACATCCTCCAGCGACTCGGCTGACTTTATTTCCGCTCCGACAAGCGGCATAAAAGGGTCTCTCCTCCCTTTGCTTTCATAAACATGATCTTCCGCGAAAACAACCGTAAAAGTGAGCGCTGTAAATATCAGCGCGATAACATATGCCCGGCCGCTATGTTTATTCATTATCGCCTCTTATCGTAAAGGCGTGAACTACGAACTCTACATTGTGCCGCTTGGCGTTTTGCGGATTCGCTTTGATCTCAATATCTTTGACCTGCATGTAACGCTCCCCTTGCTCAAGTTTATTTATGAAAATTCCAAGGTCATGAAAACCCGATTGCGCCGTGATGGCTATCGGAACCGCCTGATATATTTGATCCTCTTTTCCAGCGGCTTTCACGTCAATAGGGTTTATCGCAAGTATTTTGACCCGGGATCTTTGCGCCAGATCCGACAGGTTCTCCAAAAGGTCCGGAAGTTCTTTTTCGCGGGTAAAGCTTGTTTCATACGCCTCGATGTCCCGCGTTATTTTATCTATTTTGGCTTTGAGTTTATCTTCGAATTCAAGGTCGTGCTCGAGCGTTCTTATCTCTGACTTCAGGTGGCCGCTTTCGGAAATGATCTTAAAAAGCGCGGCTGCGGACGGTTTTAGGAATAAAAAGAAAAACACAATTAGAACGGCAAGGAGCCCCGCGCCGTAACCGGCAAGGATCTTTTTTTGTGAATCATCGAGCTCAAGTTCGGGTATCGTCTTTAAAATGTGCTTAAAGCTTTTCATCTTTACTCCGCTTGGCGGCTTTTGAACTCGCACGAGATCGTAAAGCGCATTGCATCCTGGCCCGCGAACACATCTTTGCGTATCGATATAAGCTCGATGCCGCTGAAATCTTTATAAAACCCCGGATTATCCTTTAATGCCTGGATGAAACGCGCTATGTGCGCTGTCCCTTTCTCATCGCGTCCGGAAGCCATGCCTGATATCCTAAGAATGCCTTTTGCGATCTTGCCATCAATTTTCTCGTCATAAGAAAGTTCAGCAAGCCATACGTTCGCTGTAAGGCTGCTACTAAGCTCATCCAAAAGGCGCGACCAGTTGAGCGCGCTTTTTTTGAGCGATTCTATGCTTTGGGCTTCTCTGCTCTTGGCGGATATTTTTTTCTTGATAGCGTCTATTTCGTTTTTTTTAGGCTCAAGGGTTTTCCACCGCTTCTCCAGAAAACCAAGCTGCGCTTTTCCAATAAATATCGCGGCAGTTAAAATAAGTTGCAGCGCCACGAGAAAACCCACTACTCCTGCCGCGATCGGCAAGATCGGTATCGCGGGCAGCGCAAGCTTTCTTTTTCGTTTTTTAAGTTCCTCCGGCAAAAGGTTTATCTGTATCATATTCTTATACCAAGCCCCGCGCATATCGCGAAATTCGATCTCATTTTATCAAGTATTCCGCTGTCAACGACGGGGTTTATTTTAAATTTTGCTAAAGGATCCCATGTAAGCGGCTTTATCCCGAACCCTTCTTCAAGCGCCTCGAGAAACTTTCCGGACCTGGCGGGGCCGCCTGATATATAGAT
>CAZFLU010000150.1:0-3332 GCA_964519195.1 uncultured Planctomycetia bacterium
AAATCCGAGCCCCCTTATTATAAATTCGGCCCCGCCTTCCTCAAAAACCTTAGCGCCTACATCTATATTTGAATTTCGCACTGCCTTTATAAGTTCGCTAAGTTTAATGTCGTAAGCTTTCAGCTTGTTAGGGTCCACGTCTATCTGATATTGTTTTACGTATCCGCCTACGGAAGCTACTTCCGAAACGCCCGCGACAGCCGTAAGCTGGTAGCGCACGTACCAGTCCTGGATGGAGCGAAGCTCGGCGAGATCGTGTTCATCACTTTCTATCGTATACCATAATATCTGGCCGAGGGCGGTCGCGTCCGGGCCCAAAGTTACCATGGCGTCTTTGGGTATGTCGCGCTTGGCGAAATCAAGCCTTTCAAGGACCCTTGTTCTTGCCCAATAAAAATCAGTGCCCTCTTCAAATATCATGTTTACAAGGCCGAATCCAAAAGCGGATGTTGAGCGGACCACTTTGACCTTAGGCGTGCCCATGAGGCCGGTAGTAAGGGGATATATAACTTGATCTTCGACATCTTGGGGGCTCCTGCCCGGCCAATCCGCGTACACAATTACCTGAAGCTCGCCTATATCAGGGATAGCGTCAACCGGAGTTTTTTCCATAGAAGAAAAACCCCAGAATATAACAAGGGCAAAGCCCGCTATTACAAGAAATCTGTTCTTAATGCATATTTCTATGATCTTGTTTATCATATATTAATATTAATGCTGGTGGCCCGGTATTTGACCTGTTAGTTCCGGGTCGCTTTCGGTTCCTATCGCTCCTCCATAGGCAGAAGCGGCCGTTCCCGAGATCTGGCTTTGTGAGTCTATTAAAAAATTCGCTTTAGTAACAACGTTGTCGCCTTCGCGGAGGCCCTTAAGAACAGGGTAAAACGTTTTCTCTTTTCCATCGACAAGCGATACGGCTTCGGGCCCTATTTCAACCTCAATACCTTCATACTCGCCGCTACCCTTATATGTCCATACAACTTTCCGCATGCCTGTATCTAACACGGCTTCTTTTGGTACAGCCAGAACCTCATGCGCGCCATCCGGCGCCATGTACATGCTCTCGATGCTTACATCAACGTACATCTCCGGCATTAATTTAAGGTCAGGATTCTCAACCTGCGCCCTGAAAGTTGCGGAACGTGTTTTAGGGTCAATGACGGGATTGATCGAAGCGACCCTGCCGTGAAATTTCTCTCCGGGTATGCTTGATGTGCTTACCATAACTTCGTTGCCCGGTTTTATCCAGCTTAATTCGTACTCATATACATCTGCGTAGATCCACATTGTTTTTTCAGGCAATATGAGGCTTGTTTCGACTTCTCTTGTTTTTTCAAGGTCTTTTATCTGGATATCGCTCAAACCAAGCAGCCGGAGTTTCCGTTTTGATGACTCAACAAGCGCCATTGCCCGTTCTTTAATTTCTATTATAGAACCTTCTTTTATCTTCTCGTACGCCATTAGACTGGATAAAAATTCCTCTTGCGCTATTGCCAGCTTGGGATCATACGCGACTTTGCCTACTGTCCTGATCTGTTTATACAGATGCCTTTTTCGCAGGGCTTCCAACTTTAAACCTGCCAGAGCTGTTTCGCCTTCTTTAAGTTTTATTTGTCCGGCCAGGCCTTTAAGTTTTTCCGCTTCATTTTTTGAAAGTTTTTTTAATGGCATGCCGCATATAGGGCACTTCATGCCCTCTTTCATGTCTTTCATCTGAAAAACGTGTTCACCGCCTTCCATTCCGCAGCCGTAATATACTGCCTCTTCAGACACTTCTTTGTATACCGGGGTCAAGTTCATATTGCATATTGGGCAATTCTTTTTACCCTGCTCGTACTCTTTTGGGCTGACATGAACGCTTGGATGCATGCCGCATGTATAGTAAGAGACGCTTGTTTCTTCAGCGGCTTTTTGTTCTTTCGCGCAGGAGATAATCGCGAACGATAAAAGAAACACGGTTAAAAGCAATAAGTTATAAGTTTTAAGTTTTAACATTTCTTTCTCCTATAGATCTTGTCCTATAATTCTTTCAAGGAACGCCACTGATTTTGAATAATCCGTAATCGCTTTGTAGTAAGCCAGCTTTGTTTGCAGGAGAACGCGTTCGGAGTCCAGCCAGTTAAGAAAATCGACTTGCCCTGCTTCATAAGCGGTTCTAGCGGCTTCAAAGGCCTGTTCTGTCTGAGGCACCAGCGCTGTTTCATACAAACTTACGATATCCTCGTAAGCCTTTACTTTAAAATAAAGGTCTTCTATTTCATAATATACCATGTTCTCCGTATCCTGATAGCTTTCCCTTGATGATTCAAGCGCGGCCTTTTTGGATTTAACTTTTTCTTCTATCCTGTCAAGCCACACCGGAATATTGATCTTGACCGTACCCAGCCAGGCATCCTGGCCATCATTGGGTTGCATTGTGTAACCCTTGCCAACTTGTATATAATCAAATCCCAGGGTAATATCAGGCACATAGTCCATCTGGGCCAGAGATTTTTCATACTGAGCGCGTTCCACGTTAAGCCGGGCTCCTAAAAGCTCCTGGCTCGTGTTGGCTGCTATAATGTGAAGCTCATCCAATCCATGCTTAAAACGTATTTCCCGTATACCGTCCGTTTGGGCAATGCGCATTTCCGCAGGCCTGTTCAAAAGCGCGTTCATTTTCGCTTCAAGGCTTTTCCGGTTTTGCCTCAAAAGGAATAGCTTATCAATGAGCCTGGAAAGCTCGACCTGCGCTTTTATCGCGTCCTGTATCGGAACTATGTTTGATTCATATTTGCGCTGCGCTGTTTTTTCCAGTTTCTCAATAATGGCTTTTTCTTCTTCCGTAACCTCTATAGCCTTATCTACCCAGAAAAGATCATAATATACGAATTTCACTTCTTTTATTATTTCGCGCCGCGTGGCTTCGAATCTTTCCTTTAGCATATCAGCGTGCCTGGCTTCCGCTATATTCTTAAGCCCTATCTTGACAGGGAACGGTATGGTTTGCGATATCGCGTATTTATGCTGTTGGGGCCCGACCCTTGTTTCTACACTTTCCCCGAAATAACTATAGCTTGCCGTAGGGTCCGGAAGCCCAAGAGCTTCTTTTGCTTTATGAAAGGCCGCTTCCCATGTCTTATGCGCGGCTTTTATCCTTGGGTTATTTTTAACAGCTTCCTCTATAATAAGGTCTAACGAGGCAGGTTCATTATCAGGGTAAGCGCCGGCGGAAAATGTAAATAGCAGAGCTGTCAGCAATACGATAATTCCGTAAAATTTACGCATGTTATGTGGCCCTCTTATTAAATCTATTTATAAGCTCCATAACTTCGTTTATTTTACCATATTTG
>CAZFLU010000151.1:0-3322 GCA_964519195.1 uncultured Planctomycetia bacterium
GCGCTTCCGCGTACTTTATACTGGAAGAGGACATAAAAAACATGCGGGACTTGAATAAGAACGCGAAATATGCCCTGCGTGAGGGAATGAGCCCCCTTAGCGCTTTTGTTAAAGTTGATCCAGAATACAAGATGCTGGCCGATTTCCTTTTAGATGATATTTACCTTGCGCCGGACACTGAAAAAGCCTCGAGCCTTTGCGATCGCCTGCCTAGGGGCGTTAAGTTCGTGACAAAAGACGGATTTTTCGTGACCAAGGGGTATATATCAGGTGGGCCCGTAAGAACTGACAGTATTTCCTTGATCGGCAGGACAAAGAAGCTGGAAGATATACGCCTTAGGAAGGAAAGTGTTGATCAGGAAATAAGGGCCTTGATCACAGGGGAGGAAGAAATTTCCCGCTCAACAGAAGAACTGCAAGCCGCTCTAAAAGACGCGGAAGAGGCGCTTAAAAAAACAGAAATAGAAAGAGCCAATACCCTGTCACAGAAAGAGCTTGTTGACACGGAGGTTAAAAAGATACGGGATGAATTTTCTGTCGTGGAACTTGAAATACGAGAGGTGGCAGACCTGATACGTGATGTATCTCAAAAAGGCGAAGAGCTTAATCTGAACCTTAACACGAAAGAAGAAGAGTGCGCAGCGTTGCAGGAGGTAATATCATTATCCGAGAAAGCTATACAGGATAAGATCGAGCTCAAGAATAACCTTTTAATAGAAATATCAGAGGCAAGGTCCGAGTCGGGTTTTCTTAGAACAAGCGAAGAAGCGGAAGCTTCGTCCCTGGATAAGGAAGAGAACGCTCTCGGGGAAATAAGAACGCGGCTTGACAGGTCAGAAACGCGCGTAAAAGAATGCGAGAGCAAAATAACGCAGCTTGAAGCGGAAATAGCGGAACTAAGTAAAGAGATCGAAGTAAAAAAAGAAAAAGAGATCTCTAAACACGCCAATTTCGAAGAACTTAACGAGAAAAAGGCGGCTCTTTCCCGCGAACTCCATGAAAGGGAAAAAGGCGCCAGAGAAAAAGAAAGGTCGCTTGAATCCATAAAAGACGAGATAAGGAACATAGAAATACGTAACCGCGAAAATGAGCTCCGCTTATCCGGCCTGAAAGACAGGATGAAAGAGGCTTACAAGATAGATATTGAAAACAACGTTGTCGAAATAGATCGGTCCGCTAATTGGGAAGAGATCAGAAATCACGTAGAGGTCCTGAAGATAAAATTAGACAAGCTCGGCCCGGTCAACCTGGTAGCCATAGAAGAGCACAAGGAACTTGAGGAGCGCTACGCTTTCCTCACGCAGCAGCAGGAAGACCTGGCGCGCGCCAAAGATTCGCTTCATAAAGCCATATTGAAGATAAACAAGACAACAAAGACGCTCTTTATAGAGTCTTTCCAAAAAATACAGGTGGAATTTCGTAGTTATTTCAGAATGCTTTTCGGGGGAGGCCACGCCGAACTTCTGCTTTTGGACGAAACAGATGTCCTCGAAAGCGGAATAGAAATAGTAGCCAGGCCTCCGGGCAAAAAACTCCAGAATCTCCTGCTCTTGTCAGGAGGCGAAAAGGCGCTTACGGCTATCGCTCTTCTTTTCGCGATATTCAAGGTAAAACCAAGCCCGTTCTGTATCCTTGACGAAGTTGACGCGCCGCTTGATGAAACGAATATAGGCAGGTTCACCAGGATACTGAACGAGTTCCTGAAAACGTCCCAGTTCATAGTTATCACGCACAGCAAGCGAACCATGCAGATGGCGGATATACTTTACGGTATTACAATGCAGGAAAAAGGTGTATCCAAAATAGTGTCTGTCAAGTTCGGGGAAACGGAACAGAAAGAGAGAACCGGAAAAGAAGAAGTCATGGTTTAGGCTTTTTTCCCGAAACCGAAAATGCCCTTGCCTGCCTTGTGGCTATACGAACAAACTCTGTTCTTACCCTCTTTTTTAGCTTCATATAGGGCAACGTCAGCTTTATGTATAAGGCTGTCCTTATCAGTCGCGTCATAAGGAAAAGTCGCCACCCCGATGCTTACGGTAAGAGGCGGAATGCCTTTTGACTTGTCCCCGGCGAAAAGCTCCTGAATATTTTTACGAAGCCGTTCCGCTATGGATACCGCGTTCTCCTTTGGCGTTCCGGGCATTACGATCGTAAATTCCTCCCCTCCGTATCTGGCGGCAAAGTCATTTCCGCGTGAATTCTGGTTCAGAAAAGACGCAAGTTTTTTTATGGCTTCGTCTCCCTGCTGGTGGCCCAGGGAATCGTTGTATGGCTTAAAATTGTCGGCATCCATCATCATTATACTCAAAGTCCCGTCGTTAACGCGGGCCTTTTCTATTTCAGCGCTTAACTTCATGTGCAATTCCCCGGAATTCCAGAGCTTGGTAAGCCAGTCAGTCCTTGAAAGGTAAACAGTTTCCTCATATAACCTTGAATTTTCTATGGCGAGCCCGGCGTGGTTAGCGAACATGGTGAGTATCCTGATATCGGATTTTGTTATGGGCTTTTTTGTAAATATATTATCAACAAGGATGGCCCCGAGAGTTGTATCTTTTGCTTTAAGGGGCACGGTAACGAAATACTCCGTATTAAGCATGTTCTTGATCATGGGGGAAACCATATCCCTGGCCCGGTCAGTTGTGACCTCAAAAGGCATGCCTTCAAGAATGGTAAGCGCCAGTATTCCCATGTCTTCGGTAAGGGGTATTTTAATGCCCTTGACAAGCGTATTAAGTTGCGATTCAGGGTCATGCTTGAACTTGTCGTAAGAATTCAGCAACTCCTCAAGGCTTAAATTGGCTTCCTCAATGCCTTTCCAAATGCGGTCCGCCTCCTCGCCCGAATGCGGGCCTATGCCCATTTTTCCCTCAAGAGTATTATCTCTTTCGTTAACAAGGAAAAGCATGGCGCGGTTAAATCCAAGCCCCTCATGTGAAGTGAGCGCCGTAAGGATCATGTAAAATATCTGGTCAAGCTTGAGCGTGGTCCTCATGGCGTTGGATACTTCGTAGAGTATGCTGAATTCGCGTTTTATTCTTTCAGCTCCTCGTCCTAAAGGATTTAATATTGTCATAATTAAATAGTGTAACATAAGGGTATTTAGTGTCAAGCTTATTGCTCCGGCAATGTTGTCAACCAAAATAGAAATACCCTTTCTATAAGCTTCCACGGCCTTCTTGGGTTCCGACGAAAATTTTTTTCCTTGAATTTATGCGATTCGGGATCACCTCCATGCCTACCACCAGCATACCCTCGTTCAATAACGAAAATTCTATACGCATTTCCTGCCTGCCGGCAGGCAGGTATATTAGTATTTTAGAGG
>CAZFLU010000152.1:0-3294 GCA_964519195.1 uncultured Planctomycetia bacterium
AGCGCTAAAGGAATATATAAATGGAAAAAAATAACATAAATTTACTAAAAAAGAAAATACAAAAAAAAGAAGCTGTTATAGGTATCGTTGGGCTTGGTTATGTTGGGCTTCCTCTTGCTATAACGTTTGAAGAAAAAGAATTTAATGTTATAGGTATAGATATTAGCGAGGGAAGAGTAAATAGTATTAATAAAGGTGTGTCGTATATATCGGATGTTACAAATGATGAGCTTAAGAAAATTATGAAAAGTGGAAAGCTTAAAGTTACAATAAACTTTAGGGCTGTAAAGAAACTCGACGCTGTAATTATTTGCGTTCCCACACCTTTAAGAAAAAATAAAAAACCCGATATGTCATATATAAAGAAAGCAGTTGGTAAGATTAAAAATAATATACAAAAGGGACAAATAATCGTATTAGAATCTACCACGTATCCGGGGACAACACGAGAAATCCTTCTTCCAATCCTTGAATCAACCGCTCTTAAGGAAGGCAAGGACTTTTATTTAGCATTTTCCCCGGAGAGGATAGATCCGGGTAATAAGATATATAAAACAGAGAATACTCCTAAAGTTATAGGGGGTATTTCACGGCACTCAACGGATATAGCGACATTTTTATATAACAAGGTCATTAAAAAGGTTGTCCCTGTTTCCTCGGCTGATGCTGCTGAAATGGTAAAGCTTCTTGAAAATACCTTCCGCATTGTAAATATTGCTCTTGTAAATGAAATAGCAACTCTTTGCGATAAATTTAATTTCGATATATGGGAAATTATAGACGCTGCAAAAACAAAACCTTACGGATACATGCCTTTTTATCCCGGACCAGGGGTAGGAGGACATTGCTTGAACGGTAATGAGGCATTATTTGTTGATGATGGTAAAAAGGCACAGTTATCCAAGATAAGCGAAGTATTTGATAGCTTAAGCAAAGAGAATGATACGATAAAAAAGACTTTCAATAAAGCTACATATCTTAAACCAGGAGAATTAAAAATTGCTTCCTTTGATAGATTTTCCAGGAAAGGTTCATTTGAAAATGTTGAGATTCTTTCAAAAAGAAACTATTGCGGAGACATGGTTCACATAAAGACAAATGACGGGCGCAAAATCAAATTAACCGATCAGCACCCTGTATTCGTATATAAAGATGAGAATTTAGTAACAAAATTTGCTAAGGATATTAAGAAAGACGAAGAAATAGTAGTAGCGCTTAATCTTTCTCACGATTCTCTAAAAAAGAGTTCAAAGAAAATAGATTTGATTGATCATCTTGATGATTATTTGATACAAAAAGTAAGAGTGCGGAATTGTAGAGCGAATTGGAAAAATTTTAAAAAGTATATTTCAGAAGACATAAGGACAAATAAAAGAGAGTTTTTAAACTCATATTATGAGTGGTTTAGGGGTAACGCTATCCCTTTATACTATTTCTTGGATGCAGAAAAAAGAGGAATCATTAGGGTGCGTCGTCAAGATCTATTATTAATTACAGGCAGAGGCCCATCCGCCTCTTCAACAAGAAACATATTTAATCTAGACAAAGATTTTTGCCGGCTAATAGGGTATTATTTGAGCGAAGGTTGCGCTACCACTGATAAATCTACAAGGATACGTTTTACATTTAATGTAAATGAAAGTGAGTATATTGAAGATTTACTGCAAATACTTAAATCTTTCGGCCTACGATATTCAATTTATCGCTCTAAGATTTATAAGAGTATCTGTATTAAAGTATCTAATAACTTATTCGGTTATCTTATAAAAGATATCTTAAAATGCGGAAAAGATTCATATAGCATGAAGATCCCAGATAATATGTTAACTTTTCCTGAAAAACATCGAATTAATTTGTTGGCGGGATTACTTAGAGGGGATGGCGGGGTTGATTATTATAATGGGAAAAGAACCTACAAAAAAAACAATAAAATATATAATCACATGTTTAATTCTTGCAATATCAATTACTACACCATAAGTAATAGTCTCTTCCAGCAGGTTATTTTTTTATTACAGGGATTAGATATAGTACCACGCTTTAAAAAAACAAGAGAAAATCTGATTAATATTTCCGGGTATAAACAGATTTTGAAATTAAAGAATTTATTTCTTGGAGAAAAACTTAATAAAATAAAGTCTTATTTCACGGAAAATACGAAAATTCTAACTAATAAAACCTTTAGAAAATTCCAAGATATTGCTACTATAAAAGTTCATGAGATTAAAAAAGTGTTAGTTTCAGAACCGGTTTATTCCGTTGAGATGGCAGGGCCGCATGCAATTGTAACATCTTTCGGGATTGTACTACATAATTGCATACCCGTAGATCCTTTATATCTTTCATGGAAGGCTAAAGAACATGGATTTGACACTAAATTTATAGACCTTGCTTCGCATGTTAACGAACAAATGCCGTCATATGTCATTGGAAAAACAGAAAAAATATTAAAAGATAATAATAAAGAATTAAAAAACGCAAAAGTTCTTATAATAGGCGTAGCGTACAAAAAAGACGTAAAAGATCTAAGGGAGTCCCCATCAATTAAAATAATAAATACATTAGTGAAAAAGAAAGCAAATGTTTCATATTATGACCCATATTTCCCATATTTTAAAATCAATGGAATAGACATGAAACCTATCTCTTTGAATAAAGAGACTCTAAAAACATTTGATATTGCTATACTTTTAGCTGACCATTCAGGCATGGACTATAAATTTTTTGCAGAACATTTAAAACGAATACTTGATACAAGAAATATCTTCGAACGACTTGGTATAAAAGCGAAGAATATAATTAAATTATAAACGGAGGGCAAATGTCCAAATTTCTAATAACCGGCGGCGCGGGTTTTATCGGTTCGAACATAGCTCAAAAATTGACAGGGCTTGGAGAAAAGGTCGTGATACTGGATAACCTCTGCGAAGGAAAGCTTGATAACATCGCGCCATTTAAAAATAAAGTAACATTCATAAAAGGCGATGTGCGCAGCGACAAAGACCTTGATAAGGCAATGAAAGGGGTTGACTATGTGCTGCATCAGGCGGCGTTAAGGTCAGTTCCAAAGTCAATGGCAAGGCCGGTTGAATACAACGACGTTAATGTAACAGGAACGCTGAAACTTTTGATAAAGGCAAGGGAAAATAAAGTGAAACGCGTTGTTTTCGCTTCTTCCAGTTCTGTTTACGGCGAAGTTAAAAAGTTCCCGCAGAAAGAAACAGATCCGACAAATCCGGTATCGCCTTACGCCGCCACGAAACTTATGGGCGAATATTACTGCAAGCTTTTTTC
>CAZFLU010000153.1:0-3292 GCA_964519195.1 uncultured Planctomycetia bacterium
ACTTCGCGCGAATACTCTTGTGTTCGCGCTTCGTAGGAATTGGCGAGCAAAGCAATCCCAAAAAGCGCTTATCCGACGAGAAATCGCCGAGATAAGCGCTTTTTTCTTCTTTCATCCACTTTCACCTAAAATTACCATTCCTCGATAATCCCGGAAATACTGGACAAAAAATGGACAAAAAACATCCAAAATGGGCAAACTTTTTTTAAAGCCGTCATCCCCGCGAAAACATGTCCCTGCGAAAGCAGGGGCGGGGATCCAGACATCGTCATTGCGAGCCCTTGACATCAAAGATGTCAAGGGCGAAGCAATCTCAGTCAAGACAATAAAATGAAAGGCTATCAATATCTCGAAAACGACTTTTTTGAACTCTGTAAGACCCGCAAGATTCACCGGATACCGATGTTACTCTATATTTATCTTCGCGATCTTTACTGTCGCTTCCAAAAACCCGATTTCTTCTGGCCGGACGAGAAAATAAGAACACATTTGGGTATTTCTCAAAGCACATTACAGAGGGCCCGATTATATTTACAGGAGCGAGGTCTAATTACCTTCAGGAGCGGAATCGGTAGAATTTCTACTCGCTATACACTTCTTGTAACGATACTACTACCCAGAGTGGTCAAAATGACTACTCAGACCGGCCACAACCAGATTCGCCAGACCGGTCAAATTAACCACTCCTTATATACGAGAGAAGAAGAGAAAAGAAAAAAGTATGTATCGACCGCCCTTTTGAGCGTTATAATCCCAACGCCGAAGAATCCATAAGGACAAAGAAGAGACTCTTCATGTCATTGCAAGGAGCCTCGCCGCAGGCGGACGACGAAGCGACCGAGGACGAAATGTCCGAGGAAGTGCCGTATCCATCCGCGGTACGGCCAATCTCAACAACATAAAAAATTCCTATGCCCTGGCCATTTAGCATATACAACTTGACCAAGCCACCAGAAAACTATATCTGGGCGCCAGTTCGCATACTACATGAAACCGATAAGGCCATCCTTGTATATAATGGTATGAAAATCTGGATTCCTAAGTCAAGGATACGCGGAATTCGCCTGAGGAACAATATATTTGAAATTTTTGTAAAAGAAAGTGTTGTAAGATAACAAAGTCTCCCCATTTTCTTAAACCGCTGTCTAAATTTACCCATTCAAAAAACACTCTCCTAAGACCTCGCTGCCATTATTATAATGCGACCACAATATAGCCTATAGCCGCAAAAGGCTTGTTAGATAGCGCCTCGAGTGTTATAATATGTTACACCTTGTAACCCCGGACTAAAAGAATTGAGGAGCGATATGACCAAAAAGACTTATTTAGTAGAAGAAGTTTCTAAATACCTGCGAATTCACCCTTATACCACCAGGCGCCTTGCGCGTGAAGGCAAGATACCGGCGTTTAAAGCCGGCGGCCAATGGCGATTTCGTAAAGATGAGATAGATAGATGGTCAAAGAATAAACGCTAAATGGATAAATTTACCAAGAGTATTTTAAATTATTTTGCAACTTATACCGAGAGTAGATTACAAGTACTGGCGAGGTACTATTATGTCTAAAGCAGAAAGCCAGAATACCAAATTTAAACAAAACTGGCAGGATAACAACCTAAAAACAATATGTGCCTTTGCCAACGCGGACGGCGGAACTATTTATATAGGCATTGACGATAAGGGCAGAAGTGTTGCCTTGAAGGACCCAAAGAAACTCTTAGAAGATATCCCAAATAAAATAAAGGACATCCTTGGTATCGTTGCTGATGTAAAAAGTATTAAGAAAAGAGGCAAGCCCGTCATAAAGATAAGCATTAAAAAATACACCGCGCTAATTTCATACAAAGGTATTTTTTACATTCGCTCCGGCAGCACAACCTCTGAACTAAAAGGAGTTGAATTATCGCGGTTTCTGCTTTCCCGCGCAGGCACAACCTGGGACAACATAATTGAGCCAAAGGCCTCATTTAGCGATATCAGCGTAAAAGCAATCAGGCATTTCCAGCAGTTAGCCAAAACACGCTTTCCTTTTATTACCCATGAAAAGAACATAAAACTCATCCTACAGAAACTCAACCTTACAGAAAAAGGAAAGCTTAAACGCGCCGCTATCCTTCTTTTCGGCAAAGACCCCAGAAAATATTTTACGTCAGCTTTTATTCAGATTGGCCGGTTTATATCAGAGAGCGAAGTGGTCAGCACAGATGTCATTGAAGGAAACCTCTTTGAGCAGGTTGAGAAGACCATAGAGCTCCTTCGGCTCAAATACCTTGAAAACAGGTTTTACTATGAAGGTATATACCGCAAGGAGGACCTCATCTATCCTGAAGAGGCCCTGCGCGAAGCGATTATTAATGCCATTATCCATCGGGATTATATGGGGCCGCATACGCAGTTAAGAGTTTATGATAACAAACTATGGCTTTGGAATAGCGGCAGATTGCCGGAAGGGATTAGCTTAGCAGAATTAAAGAAACCGCATCCTTCTTGTTTGCGCAATGAGTCTTTGGCCGATGTGTTTTTTAAGGCCGGATTTATTGAAGCTTGGGGAAGAGGGACTCTTAAGATTATTGATAAATGCAAAGAGAGAAATCTGCCTGAGCCTGAATTTTCCGAGATGACAGATGGCTTCTTAGTGAGTTTTTTCAAGCCGAAAGAAGAGGCGAAAACTACCCTGAAACTACCCGAAAACTACCCTGAAACTACCCGAAAGATTGTAGAGCTTATAGAGAAAAACCCCTATATAACCCGTAAGGAGATAGCAAAAGCTGTAGGAATTACCGAAGATGGCATTAAGTATCATTTAAATAAAATGTGTAAAGATAAGATTATAAAGCGCATCGGCCCTGCCAGGGGCGGACACTGGAGGGTATATGGCCAAGATTAACCTGACAGAAGATGATTTAAGGCTTCTTTCCGAATGCATTAACGACCAAACAGAGATTCCAGAGGATTTGCTTACGAAGTTATCCCCTGGTTTTTTTGATAAGCTAAGACAGTCAGGAAAGTTTGATTATAAAGAGCTTGATAAGTATAAAGTACCCACTATCGAATATGCGGGTAAAAGAGCCGAATCCGTTATATTGGCCCAAGCCGCCATCACCGGAGGAGCTGCGCCTCTGCAGATCGTCAGGAGCTTTGCGAATGGTAAGAACGGAGACCTGCCTGCGCCGCGCCAGGGTAAGTTTTATGTGTATGCCATCAAGTGCGATAATGCAAGTTGTAAAGGTAAAGGGGTCAGATTTTAAGCGTTACAGCTTTTGAGAAAATACCACTTTCTCGTCTATTAAATG
>CAZFLU010000154.1:0-3194 GCA_964519195.1 uncultured Planctomycetia bacterium
TAGCCAACATCTAGTTTCGCCGCGAACTTAGCTATGGGAAAACCGGTGGCTTTACTGGCGAGGGCCGAACTTCTTGAGACCCTCGGATTCATCTCTATTACAACCATGCGTCCGTTTTCCGGGTTAACCGCGAATTGTATATTCGATCCTCCGGTTTCTACGCCAATTTCTCTTATTATGGCGATAGAGGCATCTCTCATCTTTTGATATTCAACATCTGTTAAAGTTTGCTGTGGAGCTACTGTTATTGAATCACCCGTATGCACTCCCATAGGATCTAAGTTTTCTATAGAACAGACAATAACTACGTTGTCCTTCTTATCGCGCATTACCTCAAGTTCATACTCTTTCCAGCCGACAATTGACTCTTCAATAAGTATCTCGTTTATCATGCTGCTTTTAAGCCCAAGGCCGGCGATCCTCTCAAACTCTTCTTCTGTCGCGGCATTACCTCCCCCTGTCCCGCCAAGGGTAAAGCTTGGCCTTATAATTAAAGGTAATCCTATTTTTTTGAGCGCCTCGCGCGCTTCTTTCATGTTATATGCCAGCGCGCTCTCCGGCAGGTCAAGGCCTATTTTTTTCATTGATCTCTTGAAATATTCCCTGTCTTCGGCTTTTTTAATGCTGTCGTAATTCGCTCCTATCATTTTAACATTGTATTTTTCCAGAACGCCCATTTCAACCAGTCTCATGACAGTATTAAGGCCCGTTTGCCCTCCAAGGGTCGGCAATACCGCGTCGGGCTTTTCTTTCTCGATGATGGAAGCCACGACTTCGGGCGTGATGGGTTCAATATAAGTAGCGTCCGCCATTTCAGGATCTGTCATGATGGTCGCTGGATTTGAGTTAATTAAAATTACCTCAAACCCTTCTTCTTTAAGCGCTTTACACGCCTGCGTGCCTGAATAATCAAATTCGCAGGCTTGCCCGATTATTATAGGACCTGAACCTATTATTAATATTTTATGTATGTCTTGTCTTTTAGGCATCTTTTCGTTTCTCGTAACTCGTGGTTCATGACTCGTACGCGTGGCACGAGTCGCGGGTCACAGGTCACGAGCCCCTCATCATTTCAAGAAATTCATCAAATAAATAAGTAGCGTCATTCGGCCCCGGGCCCGCTTCCGGATGGAATTGCACTGAAAATACAGGGACTTCTTTATGCTTTATCCCTTCGACCGTGTTATCGTTAAGGTTTATATGCGTAGCCTCGACTTTGTCTTTATCGAGCGAGCGCAAATCAACCGAGAATCCGTGATTCTGGCTGGTTATATAGACCCTGCCTGTCCTAATATCTTTGACCGGCTGGTTCGCGCCATGATGTCCGAACTTCAGCTTATACGTCTTTCCTCCGAGGGCAAGGCCCAATATTTGCTGCCCCAGGCATATGCCGAAAATGGGAACTTTGCCGATAAGTTCTTTTGCGGTTTTGATCGCGGGCCCGACAGCCGCGGGGTCTCCAGGGCCGTTAGATATAAGCACGCCGTCCGGTTCCTCAGACAGGATCTTTTTTGCGTTTTCGGAATAAGGAACGACTTTTACGCTGCAGTTACGTTTTTCAAGATTTTTAAGTATGTTGAACTTAACGCCGCAATCTATGACAATTACTTTGTGCTTTCCGTTTTTGTTCCAGTCATACGCCTTATCGGTAACCACATCCTTTACCAGGTTTTTCCCGATAAGGCCGGGCGAGTTTTTGGCTTTTTCAATTAGCTTTTTTTTGTTCAGGGTCTTCGCGGAAAGGACGGCTTTCATGGCGCCTTCGAGCCTTATGTGTTTTGTAAGCGCCCTTGTATCCACGCCTTCTATTCCGGGAATATTGTTCTCTTTTAAATAATCATCAAGGGTTTTTACGGAGCGCCAGTTACTCGAGACACTGCTGAGCTCTTTTACGATAAACGCTTCTAAAAATATTTTACGGGATTCAACGTCTTCGGTATTAACGCCGTAGTTACCTATGAGAGGATAGGTCATGGTAACTATCTGGCCCTTGTAGGATGGGTCGGTGAGTATTTCCTGGTAGCCCGACATGCTGGTATTAAAGACTACTTCTCCGCACGCTTCTCCGGCTGCCCCGAAAGACAAGCCCTCGAATGTTCTACCGTCCTCTAACGCAAGTATGGCTTTTTTTCTTTTTTTCGTTGGCATAATAAAAGACGCTCCTAGCCTTATGGCTAGAACGTCTTTGTTCTTACTAATACTTCCTTGTATTGTTCATGCGATTATCTAATATTTAACTTTAATAGTCAAGCATATTTTTAAGATACATATCTATTGATCCGGCGGCTTCTCTACCCTCCTGCATTGCCCAGACAACAAGGGATTGCCCTCTTCTCATATCGCCTGCCGCGAAGATGCCTTTTTTTGTTGTCATGTACCTTTTTTTTGTTTTTACGTTTCCCTTATTATCGTATCCGACTTTCAGCTCTTCCAGCATTCCGGCGTGCTCCGGATGCGCGAATCCTATCGCGAGTATTACAAGATCCGCTTCTATCTCGAATGCGCTTTCCGGTACTTCCCGCATTACAGGGCACCCTTTATTATCTTTTTCTGAAAAACCGATCTCGGCGCATTCTACTTTTTTTACGCGTCCTTTTTCGCCTACAAATCTTTTTGTGAGAACCGCCCACCTGCGTTCCGCGCCTTCTTCGTGGCTGGTTGAGGATTTTAGTATAAAGGGATACTTGGGCCACGGATCCTTTTCGGTTCTGCATTCTTCCGGCTTGGGTAAAAGTTCTATTTGAACAACGCATTTGGCGCCCTGCCTGTTGGCAAGACCCACGCAGTCAGCGCCTGTATCTCCTCCGCCTATAATAAGAACGTTTTTACCTTTTGCGCTTATTTCTTTTTCGCCTATCTTCTCGCCGGCTATTTTCTTATTCGCCTGAATAAGATAATCCATGGCAAAATGTATTCCGGAAAGCTCTCTCCCGTCCATTTTAAGGTCTCTCGGGACCCTTGAGCCTCCGGTAAGACAAATAGCGTCAAAATCTTTTTTGAGATTATTTGCTTTGTAATCCCCGCCTACCTCAATGCTTGTCCTGAATTTAATGCCCTCTTTTTTCCATATATCAACTCTTCGATCTATTATCCTTTTCTCCAGCTTAAAATCAGGAATGCCATAACGCAGTATCCCGCCGGGCTCTTTATCTCTTTCGAAAACAGTTACGCTATGCCCCATTCTGTTAAGTTCC
>CAZFLU010000155.1:0-3191 GCA_964519195.1 uncultured Planctomycetia bacterium
GAAGACACCTTGAAGACTACAAGGTTGATAGGCTTCGAGTGTAAGACCCGTAAGGGTTTAAGCTTAGAAGTACTAATCTGTCGTTCGGCTTGACCTTTAAATGAGGACATGACTTACGAAGATCTTTGGATCTTCGTAAGTCATATGTCCGAATTTATCCCGAGTTCGCCATAGGCGAATGAGGGATATAAACCCTAAAATCTCTGCCTTCGCCAAATACATATTGTATTTGGTTTCGGCGGATCAGCCGTAGCTGAAAGCGAAAGCAATTCAGCGAAGGCTGATAGTTGCGATCTTTGTAAAACTTGAGCGTCCAAAGCGAGGGTGTTCACCCGTTCCCATTCCGAATACGGCCGTTAAGCCCCTCAGCGCCGATGGTACTACCAGGGCAACTTGGCGGGAGAGTAGGTCGATGCTCACTTTTTTTAGAAAAGCCGGTTAATTTATTTAACCGGCTTTTTGTTTTACAGCTTAATATAATATCAGTATTGCCACGTAATATATATTGTGATATACTTTTGCTATGAATTTCGGCAGGATTAAAAAATGTTGCGCCGCGTATCTTCTTTTTTTATTATTGCCCGCCGCGCTTTGTTTTTCCCAATACGTTAACGACCCGGCCCCGAGCGAAATAATCAAAAAATACAAAAGTGTCCTAAAATATGAACGCGATCCTGTAAAGGCGGCTGAAGCCCATTACATGGTAGGCTACGCGCTTGAAAGTCTCGGAAAAGAAACAGAAGCTACCGCGGAATACCTCAAGATAATAATCAATTATCCCGATGTGACCGAATTCAATAAAAAAGCAGAAGAGCGCCTGGCCGGACTTTATAGCGGATTTTCACAAAGGTCCCGGGAGATCTCCGGAGATTACGAGCTTGGAGACGCTGAAAAGGACCCCGCTATATTTTTTGCGTATATAAAAGCGCTTTATGAAAACCACAGGAACATGGGCCAGTATGATAAGGCCCTCAGCGTGCTTCGGGAACTTTATGACATGGAGCCGAATAACCCTGCTTACCTTGTTGATATGGGCGATATTTATCTTCATGGTTATAATGATACTGACAAAGCTATTTTTCATTTTGAAAAGGCCCTTGAACTTTTTCCGGATGACCCCAGGGCCTACGCGGGCATAGGCAGGGCCTATGAAAAAAAAGAAGACCTTGATAAGGCATTGCAATTTTACACAAAAGCCGCGGAGATAGCGCCCGCAAGCCCGGCGGCTATTTATGGACTAAGGAGACTGGACGGCATAAGGCTGGCGAACAATAAACGGCTTATAAAAGACTGGTATTTCATAGGTCCTTTCGATAATAGAGAGGCAGACATTGATGCCAAGTTCCCGCCCGAAGAAAAGATAGACATTTTGGCTGGATATGCGTCCGGGAACAAGGAATCCATCAAATGGTTCAGGCCTTTTGATTATAATTCTTTCGGGTATGTTGACCTTAACGAGATTTTTACGCCTAATGATTTTGTAACTGCCTACGCGCTTACCTATGCTTATTCGCAAGCGGATAAAAACCTGGAGATCCGGCTGGGCGCGGAAGACTCGGTAAAATTGTGGCTCAACGACGAAATTGTAATTACGGATAGTGAAACAAAAGACGCGAGGCTTGACGATAAAGTTGTAACAGCGAGTTTTAAAAAAGGCTGGAACAAAGTTTTCCTTAAACTTTCCGATACGTGGGGAAGCTGGGGGTTTTATTTTCGCGTTACCGATCCAAGCGGCAGGCCCGTTGACAACATAGTATTCGATCCGTTAAGGAACACCGAGCGAGTTAACGATATCTATGGGAAGCTTAAAAGGCAAAAAAGGTTCCGCATCACGCGGATCGCGGCGATCTACGGCCTCGCGTTCCTTACTCTCGGTTTCGGCATGTATTTAATGGTGTCAAACATAATCGGAAAAATAAAAATAAACCGCATGAAGGAAGATTTCATATCAAGCGTCTCGCACGAGCTTAAAACCCCGATAGCCGCCGTTCGGATGCTTACGGAAACGCTAAAGATGGGCAAGATAAAGAACGAAGACAAAAAAGACGAATATTATGGTATGATAATAAGAGAATCGGACCGCCTTACAAGATTCATAACTAAGATACTTGATTTTTCAAAGCTTGAGAAAGGCGGAAAGGTATTTTATTTTGAAAATGCCGATATCGTGGAAGTTTCCAGGGCGGCGCTCGACATTTTTAAGGATGAAACCCAGGACCCGGCTCTTAATGTAAGTTTTAATTCAGAAGAGCCGAAGGTAGAAGCTGAAATAGATAAGGACGCCATATTTCAGGTAGTATTCAATCTCATAGATAATGGCTATAAATATTCAGGCGAAAGCAAAAATATCAGCGTAAGCGTAAAACGTTCAAAGAAAAACGCGCTTATCGAAGTTTCCGATAAAGGGCTGGGGATACCGAAAGATAAAGTAGAAAGAGTATTCGATAAATTTTATAGAGTGGAGCGCGACACGGGTTTTTCGGTAAAGGGAAGCGGGCTTGGGCTCGCGTTCGTAAAGAGCGTAGTTGACGCCCATGGCGGTAAGGTAGCCGTGGAAAGCGAAGTCGGCAAAGGAACAAAGTTCGTAATTTCTTTGCCGCTGGTAAGAGCGCAATAAATGGGAGGTTAGAGATGCAAAAAATATTGATAGTTGAGGATGAACCTTCAATATTAAGCGGGCTCAAGGATAATCTTACGGAAGAAGGTTACAAGGTTACAACTGCCGAAACCGGGAAAAAAGGCCTTGAAAAAGCCCTAAAAGATAATTTTGACCTTGTGGTCCTTGATATAATGCTGCCCGAGATGAGCGGTTTTGACGTATGCAAGAACATAAAGCTTAAAAAACTCACGCTTCCTATAATAATGCTGACCGCAAAAAGCAAAGAAGCCGATAAAGTGCTCGGGCTCGAACTCGGAGCCGATGATTACATAACAAAGCCTTTCGGCATGAATGAACTTCTTGCCAGGATAAGAGCGCTTTTCAGGCGCGTGGAACTGCATAAGAACGCTAAACAGAAGAAGCTTAACACGTATGAATTCGGCCCTATAAATCTTGATTTTACCAAGATGGAAGCTTTTAAGGGCAAAAAAAAGCTGAAATTCTCTAAACGCGAAATGGATATTCTGGCGTACCTTATAAAGCGTAAAGGCGAGGTTATTTCAAGAAATGACCTGCTTGACGTTGTGTGGGG
>CAZFLU010000156.1:0-3154 GCA_964519195.1 uncultured Planctomycetia bacterium
TTAAAAAAATTTATGTCGAAAACGGGGAATATATTGAAAAGGGTGATAAATTATGGGAGATCGAGACCGCGGCGCTTGAGCGTCTAAAAAAACAAGCCGAAGCCAAGGCGCGAGAGACCGAAGGCATAGTGAAAGGATTTGATTCTTTGATTCGCGAAATAAACGCGCGCCGAAAAGCGGAGAAGAAAGAATATGAGTGGCTGCTTAATCAGGCCGGGACGTTTCTTGCGAAAGAAAAGGAAATTTATGGAGCAAGAAAAAAAGCAAGCATCTCAACAGAGCGCATAGCGGAAACGCGGCTTGAAATACTTGAGAATGCGCGCGGGGAAGCCGGCAGACACGGCATAACAAATACGAATCTGGAACGGCTGGAAGCAGATCATAATGACGCTGTTATCGAATCCAAAACAGTATTATTCATGCAGGAAAGAGCGTATTGGCGAGTTGTAAGAAGAGAGGCTGAGCTTGGACGTATCGAATATGAGCATGCCATAAGGTCAGCTGCGCTGAATAGGGAGCTTGCAACAGCCGAAGAAAGCCGCGTTCTTGCGCAGGAGAACGCTGAAACAGCAAAAGTAGTTTATGATTTTTACGCGGACCAATTAAAAGAGCCCATAAAAAGATCTCCCGTAAGCGGAACAGTATCATTCATTCACCTGAAGCCTGTCGGCGTTTTAGGAATTACATTTAAACACGTTTCAAGAGAGCGCGTTGTGGCAGAAGAGGCCATAGCATGGCCCGGGCCCGTTATGAAGATAACAAGCGGCGCGCAGAAAGGAGAAAAGCGGGAAAAAAAGAGCCTGCCCGTATCTGTTGCTTCGCCGAAAGACGTTGTTCCCGAAGGGGGTATTGCCATAACATGCGGCCCTGTTCCCGTAGATTTTGGAAGACGGGGCGAACACTGGTTTATGATCGAGGACATAGCTCCTGAAGGCGAAGTCAAAAAAGGAGATCTTCTTGTAAGGTATGATATGTCAGGACAAGAAAGATGGCTTGAAATTTGGCGCGAGATAAAAACGCATCATGAATTAATACATGACAACGCAGAGAAAAGAGTTCGATCGCTCACGAAAAAAAAGAGTATCTTAGAAGAAAAATTAAAGCGCGTTCAAGACATGCATAAGGAAAAAATTCGCGGCGGAAAGACGACGGCCAAAAGCGCGGAAGAAGCGATGCTACCCGCGGATGAGAACCTGGCTCTTGCGGATACAAACCATAAAAGATATTTGGAACTTCTTGGAAAGGGTATTATCTCAAGATCTGACTTAAATGAGATCCTGATCTTGGTTGATGAAGAAAAAATAGTCCGCCAAAGAGCTGTAAGGGAAATAGTGAACGCGGAACTTATAGAAGAAGACGCTGAAAACGGGCTCGGGGTCATAGAAGCACAAATAGAACAGGAGCTTGCCATACTTAACGGATCGATAGAAACGGCGCAAAATGAGATCAAAACTTCAAAAAGGGGTTACGAAATATACGCGGAAATGATAAGAGTTATAGAAAGCAACAAAGGCAAACGAGAAATATACGCGGAAAACGATGGATATATAATCTACGTCCATAATACCGGAACGAGCCTGGGCAGGTTACCCATTAAAAGCGTAAACAACCCTGTTCGCATAGGCGAAGGCGCCGCAGTAAGGAGCGGGCAGACCGTCATGGTATTTTTCAAAAAAGATTCACCCGCATACGATAAACTGGTAGCTTCTGCAGGGCCTTCTTCAGAGACTTCTTCCGGAGTACCGGTGGAAACAACTGTTACGACGGGAAGAGACGAATGGTCAGGCCCCAGAGGTGTCAGGATAACGGAAGTTCTAAAAAAGAACAGGGAGCTTGTCAAAAAAGGTGAGGTAATATTGAGGCAAGATCCCTCTGAGCCGGAAGAGCTGAAAAGGCAAAAGCAAGAGGAGCTGGCGGAAGAAAGAAGACTGCTAAGTGAGTTCACTTCCTTTAAAGAAGAAGCCCGGGCTAAACTTGTACACGTCAGAGAAGAATATGATGCCATGAGAGGGCAGCTGGAAGAAGTGATAGCGGAACGCACAGCGCTTCGAGACAGGCTGGGAGAAGTTGCCGGCGCAGCAGCGCAAACAGTCAAGCTTAAAGAGCATGAATATAAACTCATGAAAGAAAGCGGCGCAGCAACGGATGTAGAAGTAGAGCAGTCAAAAAAAGCCAGTAACGATGCTGTTATAAGGGAAAAAAGAGCGTTATATTTTCTTGAGCTCATAAACGTCGGGTTGGAAGAAGCCAAGAGAAGCCTCTCTATCCTTGAATGCGACAGGAATGCAATAACAACAGAGCTTGCGATGCAGGCTGAACAAGCTGAGCACAGCGAGATCGTAGCCCGCGAGAATATAGCAAGAGACGTTCAGGATATCGATTTTTACGAGGAACAGATAATTAATACCGACGTGAGAGCCCCCGCTTCAGGCAGGATCAACTGGAATAATTCCGTTTCCTACAGGACTCCTCTGGGCAACAAATGGGTTTCGAGAGACATTATAATAGAACCCGGGTACGAACTTCCGCCGGGCGTGATTATCGGGACAATAACAGATCCTGCCGAAGAAGATGCGGCATCTTCTGAAACGGCCAGGTATAAAAATTCACCCGTAGGGATAGTCTCATTCTTTTTACTAATGGTCAATGTAATATGGGAGATCATGAAAAAGACCCTTTCCATAAAATGGATGAAAAGAAGCGAACACCCCAAACATGTAGGTCGTCCGCTAAGGCTAAAAGTGCGAAAACCCGGTCCTTCTGACGAAAAACCCGCTCAAGGCACGGGAGCCGTTCCGGAAGAATTAAATATGGCCGCGAATAAAGGCCGAGGTTCGACGGATTGGCTAACATTACTGTCGGCTGTTTTTATATTCGCGCTTTCTTTTACCCTGGGATTTTCGCTGCTTGCGCCACTACGGCAGGCGGTTTCGGGACCTATCAACGAACCCGCGTATAATTATCTTCAATCTCTATCCGGCGCTTATCCGGGAATTAACGTATTGGTCTTTTTAAGCGTTGTTATATTAATAAGCGCTTTTGTGAGCTACATGCTGGCATTACCGAGACGAAGTTCAAAAGAATCCACGGGTAGCTTCCTGGTGTTTGCCAGAAGGCCCTGGTTATATCTTTCTTTAGCCGCGGGCCTTGCGGC
>CAZFLU010000157.1:0-3138 GCA_964519195.1 uncultured Planctomycetia bacterium
AAAAACAAAGAATAATGAGCGATGAGATAATAAGCGGCCGCGATGAGCTCGGAGTTCTTCTCATGGGGCACGATTTCAGGTCATGGTGGACCGGCAGCCTTCTTGACATAAACGAAGCTCGAGAGCTAGTTCCGCATCAAAACGCAACCACCCTTCAGGTCGCGATATCAGTTGTTTCGGCCGCTATATGGATGATAAAAAATCCGAAGATGGGTTTTCGAATGCCTGATGATATTGATCATGAAGAGATCCTGTCAGTGGCCCTTCCTTATCTCGGGCCCTTCGTTTCAGAAGCTGTTGATTGGACGCCTCTTAAGAACATGAATACGAAATTCACGAAATTCGATCTCGTGGTCCCTCCGGAAGAAGACATGTGGCAATTTAGCACATTTCCTGTAGACCCCCGCGAAAGGCAACGCATATATGGACGTGGCGTTAAAAACGAAACCATCAAAGCATAGATCAGAAACAGCGAATATTGAGCCTCTTGTCAGGCTTGCTGCAAAAAAATACGGCACGCCCCTCATGCTCATAAAGCGCTGCATACTGGAAAAACAATTCGAGCGTTTTCAGAAGTGCCTACCCGAAGTTACGCCTTATTACGCTATAAAAGCGAACCCTCATCCGGACATCATAAGAACATTCGTAAAGCTGGGCGCGGGTTTTGACGTCGCGAGCGGCGCGGAAATGAAAAATGTTTTGCGTTTGGGCGCTTCCCCTTCGAAAATAATTTTTGCTAACACTATAAAGTCTCCCGAGGATATACTTTTCTCCAAAAGGCGCCGCGTCAGGCTAATGACGTTCGATAACGAATCCGAGCTTTACAAACTATCCAAACATTATCCCGGGGCCCATGTTATCGTAAGGATAAAAGTTGAAAACCAGGGAAGCGTTGTCGAGCTCTCCCGAAAGTTCGGAGCGGAGCCTGACCAGGCGTTCTTCATGTTGAAAAAGGCAAGGGCCCTGGGCCTTGTTCCTCTCGGAGTAAGTTTTCATGTGGGCTCACAGTCTAAAAATGTGGAAAATTATCTGCAGGCGCTTGAGCTTACAGCTTCGATCTTCCGGGAAGCCGAAGAAAATGATTTCCGCTTAAAGGTGGTAGACATAGGCGGCGGGTTCCCCATACAGCATTTTGACAACGAGACCGGTATAAATTTCGAGCGCATGGCTCATCAGATAAGAAAAGAAATAAAAAATCTTTTTGATAGAAACACCAAATTCATGGCGGAACCCGGAAGGTTCTTCGCGGGTCCTGCCGGCATACTCGTTACCCAGGTCATCGGCCGCACTTTCAGGAATAATAAGAATTATTATTATCTGAATGACGGTATTTACGCTGATTTTTCCGGAATGGTATTTGATCACTGCCGGTATGAGTTTAAAACTTTAAGGCGCGGGCAGAGATTCTTAAGCGCGCTTGCCGGGCCCACATGTGACTCGCTTGATACGCTGTCCCTTAACGAAGAAATACCC
The DNA here is from genome assembly GCA_964519195.1 of uncultured Planctomycetia bacterium. Lineage (GTDB taxonomy): Bacteria > Omnitrophota > Gorgyraeia > JABMRN01 > RBG-13-46-9 > CAZFLU01. The sequence continues at coordinate 1,474 of CAZFLU010000157.1, forward strand.
GAGCTTTACGTTGGCGATATTGTTTATGTAAAAAATATAGGCGCCTATTCATGCGCAAGCGCCACTTCAGGTTTTAACGGTTTCCCGCCCGCGAAAGTCGTAATTATCTGAATCTTATCTTAAAAACCCCAGTTTTTCCTTAACTCTTTATTTATTCTGCCTGCGATATGAGGCGGGATCTTTTCCTCGGTTAATCCAGGAATGGATCTTCGTGAACCGTTAGCGCTCATGAGAATTCGGGTTATTCCGATCTTAATCTGGAAAGGTTAAGGAGTATGCGCACGTTCTTCAGAAGTTTTTTAAGTTCAACCGGTTTTGTCACGTAAAAATCCGCGTCAAAATTATACGCTTCTTTTATCTTTTCAAAATCGTTCACGGCCGTAAGCATTATAAAGGGCGTGCGGAAAGAAGGCGCCTTTTTAAGTTCTTTTAATACCTCAAAACCGTCTTTTTTGGGCATTCTAACGTCGCATATGATAATGTCAGGAAGGAGTTCCCGCGTTTTTGTAAGGGCCTCTTCGCCGTCAAAAGCCGTAAGGACCTCGTAGCCCTCAAGTTCGAATTTCTCTTTTAAAAGCCCTACGAAATCTTTTTCGTCGTCAATTATGAGAACCTTTGTATCCGGCGTGTTTTCCATCTTATTTAAATTATACTGCCAATATCAAAGAAAGTAAACCCATTAAAGCGCAATATATCGAAAAAAGCCATATTTTACCCTTTTTGGTTATCTTGAAAAAAAGCTTCAGAAAAAATAAGCTCGCGAAAAAACATACTATAAATGAGACAGAGCTTTCCATGTTTAAATAAAATGTTTTTTTTGATCCTATGAAAAAAGCGCCCAGAGAGAGCGGTATAAAAAGGAGGAACGAGAACTTAACAGCTTCTTCTTTTTTTACGCCGCAGAATAAGGCTGATGAAACCGTAATGCCGCTTCGCGAGATCCCCGGAAAAAGCGCCAGGCTCTGAAAAAGGCCTATTATAACTGAATTTTTAAGGCTGATATTCGAGGTCTCTTTCGAAAATTTCGTCAGGAACAAAATGAGCGCTGTAAAAAAGTATGATATGCCTATGAATGCAGGGGAACTGAAAGACGCGGAAATATTTTTTCCAAAATAAAACCCTATTAACGCCGCCGGGATCGTAGCTATCATAAGAAAAACCCAGAGCTTCCTGTAGGGTTTTTTAAAACTCACGAGTTTCAATATTTCTTTTCTTGTAAAAACGATAACTGCAAAAAGAGAGGCAAGGTGAAGCCATGTAACCAGGAAGAGGTCCACCCCGCCCGTGAAATACGAAAAGAGAGCAAGGTGCCCCGAGGATGATACGGGAAGAAATTCCGTGGCTGCCTGTAAGATGGCCAGAAAAATAAAATTTAGCATCGCTTTTTTGGTTACAGCCTTAACGCGTTAACGCTTAAAATCGCTCAAGCTTTCCCACCACTTATTAAGGTCACTTTTTGAAGCCAGTTTCCATAATTTTTTAGCGGATCCGGTCTTAAGTACTGCGGGGGCTTTTTTCATGAATTTTACGGCTTCTTTAAAACCGTACCCTTCGTATTCCCGGGCCTGCATGAGGCACTCTAATATGTCCGCGTCCCGCGCCACAATGCTTTCTTTTGTCCTCTGCGCCCTGTACTCCGCGTGAACACTTTTTAATTCTTTTTTC
>CAZFLU010000158.1:0-3107 GCA_964519195.1 uncultured Planctomycetia bacterium
TTTATGACAAGCTGCTTTTTTTTCTCAAGCTTCTTCTTAAGCTCCTCCAGCTGTATTATCTCAACTGTTCCGCGCTTTATCAAAGATAGCTGTTCTGCTACTTCTTTCATATTTCGATTATTTTATCCTTTCTTAAGGCTAAGCGCTATCTTTTTCTGCACGCCGTCAACCCTTAATATCTCAACTTCAACCTCGTCGTCTACCTTGAATATATCTTCAAGCTTGGCTTCGGGTTCAAGTCCCGCTTCGGATATATGTAAAAGCCCTTCAAGATCCTTCTCGAGCTCGACAAACATGCCGAAATTGGTTATCTTCGCGACTTTTCCTTTTATAACTTTTCCGGGTTCATACTTTGACTGTATGTCATCCCACGGGTCAGGAGTAAGCTGCTTCAGGCCAAGTGATATGCGCCTGTTAACCCCGTCAACGGAAAGTATGGCAGCCTCGACTTTATCGCCTTTTTTTAGAACATCTTTTGGATGCGCTACTTTTTTTGTCCACGACAGATCTGAAACGTGAACAAGGCCGTCAATGCCTTCTTCCAGCTCAATAAACGCGCCGTAATCCGTTATATGACGCACTTTTCCTTTTATCTTATCTCCGGCCTTATATTTATCTTCTACGCCTTTCCAGGGGTCCTGCTCAAGTTGCTTTATGCCTAGAGATATTTTTCTGCCGTCCTTGTCAATATCAAGCACCATTACCTCTACTCTGTCGCCTATAGCAAGAAGCTCATTTGGCGAGGAATACTTCTTTGTCCATGATAGCTCTGATATGTGAGCAAGGCCTTCAATGCCTTTTTCAAGCTCGATAAACGCTCCGTAAGGAGCTATGTTCACTACCTTGCCAGTAGCCTTGCTTCCTTTAGGGAATTTTTCTTCAATGTTTTCCCACGGGTCCTTGGTCTTTTGCCGGATGCCTAGAGATATTTTCATTTCCTCAACGTTGAAATCGAGTATCATGACCTCTATTTCGTCTCCCACTGCCACTATCTCGCTGGGATGATTCACTCTTCCCCAGCTCATATCAGCTATATGAAGAAGGCCTATTATGCCTCCTCCTATATCGATGAAAGCCCCGAAATCAGTTATGTTCTTTACAACGCCTCTTACTACGCTCCCTTTTTCAAGAGTTGAAAGCGTTTTTTTCTTGTCAGCTTCCCTCTGCTGATAAAGCGCGGCTTTTCTTGAGACTACCACGTTCTTGCGGAACCTGTTTATCTTCAGTATTTTGAAAGGAACAGGGTCTTTTTTATTATCCTCTATTTCCTTTAAGAGGCCCTGGCTCGCCGGCATGAATGCCTCAACGCCGACATCCACTATAAAGCCTCCTCTTATTTTCTTGGCAACAAAACCGTCGATAAGGTCTCCTTCATTGAACTCTTTAACTATCCTGTCCCAGCCGCGCGCCCTTTCGACTTTTTCTTTAGACAACACTACCATCCCGTTCTCGTCTTCTTTAGATTCAAGAAGCACTTCTATCTCTTTGCCTATACCGGCTTCTTCGGATGAGCGGAATTCATTAAGCGGGATAATGCCCTCTGACTTGTAACCTATGTCTACAATAACATCGTTTCTGTCAACGCGCACTATCGTACCTTTAACGATCTGGCCCTCCTCAAAATGCTTGATAGCGCTCTCGTATATCTTAGCGAGCTCCGCGTCTACCTTTACGCCTTCTTTTTCCTGGCTCAATTCCTTCATTGACTTTGATTCGTTCTTAACCATCACTATCGATCCTCCTTTATTATTTTCACTACTTCCCGGATAGCGTACGGCGGTGTTGAAGCGCCGGTCGCTATTCCTATCTTATTTTTATTATTGAGGACCTTCTTATTGAGGTCCTTCTCTGACTCTATATGATAGGTGTGCTTGTTTATGCTCTTACAGGCCTTAGCCAGTTTGGTCGTGTTAGCGCTGTTTTTGCCTCCGATGATTATCATCGCGTCCACTTCACGGGCTATCTCCTCAGCCTCCTTTCTCCTATCTATAGTATTTCTGCAAACTGTGTTACAGCTTACAAAATCTTGTATCTTTTTATTCGAAATTTCTTTCAGGATCGCGTTGTATTTTGAAAGAGGCGCGGTTGTTTGCGATATGAGCGCTACCTTTTTTGCTTTAATGTTAAGATCAGCCGCTTCTTTTTCATTTTTTATTACTTTACATTTTTTACCGGCAATCCCCTTCAACCCTTTAACTTCGGGGTGCTTTTTATCTCCGACTATAATTATGAAATAGCCTTTGGATCTAAGCTCTTGTACTATTCTTTGCACTCTATTTACAAGAGGGCACGTGGTATCAATAGCGTCCTGTTTTATTTTTTTTAAAGTAATCGGGCTTATTCCGTGTGAGGGGATAAGGACTTTCGATCTCACGCTCTTTTGCCCTTTTAGCACAGCCGTATCCGTAACAACTTTAAGGCCTTTTTTTGAAAATTCCTCGATTACCTGCGGGTTATGTATGATAGGGCCCAGCGAATAAACTGTTTTTCCTTCTTTCAAGGCGTCATTTGCCATGTCAAGAGCCCTTCTTACTCCAAAACAAAACCCGGAATTTGATGAAATAATTACTTTTTTCTTATTCATTTTTAGCTTTGAGTTCGGCGATCGCTTTCATGATGTTTTCGCCTATTTTATCGTAAAATTGTTTTTTATTCATACTGGACCCGTGTTCTTCCGGTTTTATCGGCCTCCCTATGTGCGCGGAGATCTTACATGGCCTTAGCCTTGTTTCATTTATTGAAAGGGCCTTTTCAGTACCTTTTATATACATGGGAATTACCGGAACGCTTGCTTTATCAACAAGAAGGCCCATCCCGGGTTCCGCTTTTTTCAAATTTCCGTCGGAAGAACGCGTGCCTTCGGGAAAGATACCTATTACCTTGCCTTCCTTAAGTTTTTCCAGGGCTCTTTTTATCGCAATGTGCGCCCCCTGGCCGCGGCTTATAGGTATGCAGCCTACAGCTTTTACCCAGCGCCCTAACCGTGAATTGTCAAAAAGCTCTTTTTTCGCTATGAATATCACTTTTGCCGTATTACACGCAACCCCCATCACAACCGGTTCGGCAAAACTTATATGGTTCGCGGCTAATATGAACGGGCCTTTTTT
>CAZFLU010000159.1:0-3105 GCA_964519195.1 uncultured Planctomycetia bacterium
TTTTGAGGATATTTTTCCGTACATGTCCAGGGAATTCGTGAAAAAAGGCGCAAAAATACTTATCAATATAACAAATGATGCCTGGTTCGGGGATACAGCCGCTCCTTACCAGCACATGCAGGGGTCTGTGTTCAGGGCGGTTGAGAACGGGGTTCCTCTGGTGCGCGCCGCCAATACAGGCGTCTCCTGCTTTATTGACGCTTACGGCCGCATAGAAAAGGTGCTTAACCGGGACGGAAAAAATACTTTTGTTGACGGCGTGAGCATCGCAAGGGTAAGGACTTTGGGGATAAAAACGAAGTATACAAAGTACGGGGATGCGTTCAGCTGGATCTCTATAGCATTTTCCATGGTATTTTTCGTATTTTTGAAGAAAAAGGATAGCAATGAAAATAAAAAATAAGAAAGTTTTACTACTTTTATCCGTATCGTTTTTTTTAATAGCGGCCATGCGCGCGTGTGAGGCCGGCGAAACTCATGTCGGGTCTAAATTCAAATTTTCCTTGCCTTTTGGAAAAAAACAAGACTATAATAATATTCTTGTAAAACGCGTTATAGACGGTGACACCATAGAGCTTGCTGACGGCGAAAGGGTAAGGCTCATAGGTATCGATACTCCGGAGGCGTATTACAGCGCTAAACTTGAGAGAGATTCCAAGCGAACGGGCCGCGATATCGAGACCATAATATCTATGGGGAAAAAGGCAAGCGCTATAACGAAAACTCTTGTTGAGGGAAAAAAGGTAAGGCTTGAATTTGACGCGGAAAAACGCGATAGATACGGAAGGCTTTTGGCGTATGTTTATCTTCCTGACGGCGCGATGCTTAACGCGGAACTCGTAAAAAACGGGTATGCGCAGGTTTACACCTTTACGCCTAATGTTAAATACGCTGATAAATTCATTAGGCTTCAGAGATACGCCCGGGACAATAATTTGGGTTTCTGGCAGGATGAATAAAAGGAGGGTGCTATGAGAAAAGTTATTATTATATTTTTGGCGGCGCTATTTTTAGGAACAAACGCCTGGGCAGGCGGACAGACCCGAACCGCGCCTGAGGTGCGTTACATTTCTCCATCCAGCGAAGCTACGGTTAATTTAAAAGATGAGGAAATGCTAAAGTTTACCTGGAAATCAAACCCTATACCAAGCGGCGGCAGAATGAATTATAAATTCGAGCTTTATAGAGACTATGGTTATGAAATGATAGAGAATAGAACCCTTGACCCGTACACTTTTGAAGTGGATGTGCCCAGTGATAAATTCCAGGACGGCGGGACTTACACCTGGCAGGTTAGGCAGCGCAGCGCCAGAACAAAAGAATGGAGCAAGGATTACAGGTGGAGCTTTACGGTTAAGAAATAGTATATTACATCATCCAGAAGTCTCTATCCAGGCTTCTATAAGATATGGCTTCTGAAACATGCGAAGCTTCTATCAGATCTTTGTTTTCCATGTCAGCGCAGGTCCTGGCTACTTTAAGGATCTTGTCATAAGCTCTCGCGGATATGCCAAGCTCTAATATCGCCATCTTAAGCAGCTCCTCACCTTCTGCGTCTAATTTACAGTATTTTTCTATTTCTTTTGATTCAAGATAAGCGTTAAAAAGTAATCCGTCATTGACATAGCGTTCTTCCTGGGCCTTTCGAATATTATTGACGCGCGTTCTTATTGTCTCCGATGATTCACCCGTGCGCTTCTGGGAAAGCGTTTCATAATTAAGGCGCGGAACGTTTAAGTGCATATCGATACGGTCCAGTAATGGGCCCGATATTTTTGAAAGATACCTTTGTATCTGATACGGAGTGCAGTGACACTCTTTTTTCGGGTCCGTAAAATAGCCGCACGGGCAGGGGTTCATGGCAGCTATAAGCATAAAGCGCGCGGGGTAAACAGAACTATTGTTAACACGCGATATCCGTATAGAGCCGTTTTCTATAGGCTGGCGCAGGAGCTCTAAAACATTTCTTTTAAATTCCGGCAACTCATCGAGAAATAAAACGCCGTTATGCGCCAGGCTGATCTCGCCCGGAATGGCGTTTGACCCGCCCCCCACCAAAGCAGCGTCGGATATGCTGTGATGAGGGTCGCGAAAGGGCCTTTTTGTTATAAGCCCCTTATTAGGAGAAAGCAATCCCGCTACGCTATGGATCTTGGATGTTTCAAATATTTCGCTTTTGGTCATTTCAGATAATATCGTTGGCACTCTTTTTGCCAGCATGCTCTTTCCCGAACCGGGCGGGCCTATTAAAAGCACGTTATGGCCGCCAGCGGCAGCTATTTCAAGGCCGCGCTTAACGTGTTCCTGTCCTTTAACGTCCGTAAAATCTTTTTTGTACTTAATTTTTGATATTTTTATTAAATTTGATTTTTTATTTTGAGGCCTGCATTCCATAACTCCATTCAAAAAAGCAACAGCGTCGGTTAAATGCTCAAAAGCGAAGATATCTATGCCGCCGATACTGGATAATTCATTCAGATTTCGTTTTGGGATAATCATAGAGCTAATACCTTTTTCTTTAGCGCCCAGAACTATGGGAAGGGCGCCTCTTATTTCTTTTAGTTTTCCATCCAGGGAAAGTTCGCCGCATAAAGCGTGACTTGCGAGTTTTTCCTCCTTTACGCTTCCCAACGCGCATAAAATCGACAGGGCTATCGGCAGGTCAAAACCGGAGCCTTCCTTTTTTATATTCGCAGGGGCAAGGTTAACCGTTATCCGCCCCTTGGGAAATAGAAAACCGGAATTTTTAATAGCGAATTTTATTCTGTCACGAGATTCTCTTATGGCATTATCCGGGAGCCCTATGATATTAAAGGAAGGCAGTCCGTCAGCTATATTGATCTCAACATCTATCAAATGCGCCTCTATTCCTATGGCGACACAAGAAATCGCTTTAGATATCATAAAACCTCCCGCCTTCTACGGCATTTTTAAAATGCTCAATTTTATTTTTGAACCCGCTAAAAATGATCGAAATTATATCAATGCGCCATTTTTTATTAACTATATTACGCTGTTTTAAATAGCAAAGAGCGCATTGGATCAATTTACGCTTTTTCTTTTCTGTTATGGCTGAATACGGAGGCCCGAAAGCTAAAGATGTCC
>CAZFLU010000160.1:0-3090 GCA_964519195.1 uncultured Planctomycetia bacterium
TAAGATCAGCAATTATTTCGTCATATTTTACAACTTGTTGGGCAGTTGTTTCGGTTTCTTCTCTTAGGTTACGCTCGCCTAAAATTCTTCTCGTAAGTTCTCTTTCTTCCTCTGTCATTTCCGAACTTTTTTCCTTAAGCTTGCTAGCTATGCGGGCTATTTCTTGGTCAATAGCTCTTAATTTATTCCTGTAAAATTCTAATTGTTTACGCAAGAAAACCAGGCCGGCTTCTAGTTTTTCCTCTCGGAGCTTCTTATTTTCATCAATTATTATAGTAACTATGGAAGAAACAACTTTAAAACATATCTCAGGGTCTGTTGATATATAGGATATATGAAGAAGACTAGGGTCGCTTCTATCGCGTCGCAACTGAATACCTTCTCTACCACGAAGCTGCATAGCTAAATCCCGATATTTAGAAGAGTCTTTTTTTTCTGATATATTAGGCCACCCCGCTTTTATAATCCTTTTTATGTTTTCACCATAAAGAATCGTGCCCAATATGTTTTCGCTTTTTTCCAAAAACTGCTGCCCTAAAGCAGCGCCTCCGGCACCTTCGAATGATAATATTGCATCACATTCGTAAGAAAGGGAAGTAGTGCTTAAATATGCCATGCCAATGCTGAATATAATAACTGTAGGCACGATAACCAGCCACGGATGGCGGAACAAAAATTCGATAGACTCCAGAGAAAAAGAAGAAGAATATTGCTTCATTTTATTATTGTGAGTATATCATATAGCTAATAATATTGCAATATTAGCAAATATAGTATATTATTATATATAGTTCGGAAAAAAACAGGGAAAGCAAGCATGGCAGAAAAAAAATCTATACTTATAACAGATGATGAGCTAGGGCTCTTGAAGCTGCTCAAAGACACCTTTGAGATGCGAGGCTGGAAAGTTTTTACAACCCTTACGGGGAATTCCGTTTTAAGCATATTGAACGAGAATAAAGTAAATCTTGTGTTACTTGATATACGCCTACCAGACAGATCTGGGCTTGAAGTGTTAAAAGGCATCAAAGCAGCGCACCCTGAAACGCCGGTTGTTATGCTGACCGCGCTTGGTTATGACGATGAGCTTGTAGAAGAAGCTATAAAGCTAGGAGCGTCAGGATATGTGAGCAAAACAGTTTCTATAAACGATTTAATAGAAACTGTTAATAACGCCCTGGCGCAATAGGTTGTTTGCGGGAGGACAAGAGATCTTACCATGTGCGGCATAGCAGGCATACTCGACAATAACAAAACCCGCCCAGACTCAGATAAAAATCTAATCAAAAACATGTGTTCAAGCCTGGCTCACCGCGGGCCCGATTCGGACGGATTCTATTCTGACAACAAAATAACCCTAGGGCACAGGCGCCTTAGCATTATTGACCTAAAAAGCGGTTCCCAGCCCATGTCTAATGAAGACGGGGCATTGTGGGTAGTATTCAACGGCGAAATATATAATTTTTTAGAACTTAAAAAAGACCTGGAAAAAAAAGGGCATATATTCAGAACAAGATCTGACACCGAAGTCATAATACATCTTTACGAAGAAGAAGGCGAGAAGTGCCTTTCAAAAATGAATGGCATGTTCGCGTTTGCTGTATGGGACAAAAAAAAAGAGACTCTTTTTTTAGCAAGAGATAGACTTGGCATAAAACCGCTGCACTACTGTTTTTCAGGAAGCAGGCTTGTTTTTGCGTCAGAGATAAAAGCGGTAATTCAAGACCCGTCAGTTAAACGCGACATTGACCACGAAGCGCTATACGACTATCTTTCATTTATGTATGTTCCTTCCCCGAAAACGATGTTTAAGGCGATCAAAAAACTTCCCGCGGGCCATTATCTTGTCTTTAAAAATAATAATATAAGAATAAAGCAATACTGGGACGTAGAATTTATAGACGCGGATAAACAGAAAGACGAAAAAAGCATAGAAAGTGCAGTCTATTCAAAACTTAAAGATTCTATCAATAAGCGCCTTATAAGCGACGTGCCCCTGGGGGCATTTTTAAGCGGCGGCGTAGATTCATCCAGCGTTGTCAGCATAATGAGCGAATTGCAAAAAAAGCCGGCCATAACAAATTCTATAGGGTTCACAAATCAAAGATTTGACGAGTTAAAATACGCGAGAATGGTCGCCAAACGCTATTCTACAGATCACCATGAATATACGGTTGAGGCTAACGCGCTGGAAGTTCTGGATAAGCTTTCATGGTTTTACGATGAACCGTTCGGGGACGCTTCATCCATCCCCACCTATTATGTATCCAAAATGGCAAGACAAAGTGTAACTGTTGCTCTATCCGGCGATGGAGGCGATGAGAATTTCGCAGGGTATAATCGATATTTGTATAGCAATGCCGTATCAAGCGCACAAAAATTAATACCGGGCGTAGTAAAAAACGGAATAAGGGGAGCTTCAAATGCTTTAGGAAAAAGCGCAAATAGCTGGCTAACCAAGCTGAACAATAAACTCGAAGAGGCATATTTATCGCCGTTTGAAATTTATTTTAAAATAATATCAATGTTCAAAGAGCGCGAGAAAGAGCTGCTCATATCAAATAGTTTTAAAAGCAACATAAAAGAATATAGCTCTAAGGAGTTATTCAAAAACTATTTTAATAATTGCAAAAGCTCAAGCTACATATCAAAACTACAGTATCTCGATCTCAAAACATATCTTTGTGATGATATTTTAACAAAAGTCGACAGAGCTAGCATGGCCAACTCACTAGAGGTGCGCGTTCCGATGCTGGATCACACTTTTGTAGAATACATCGCAACGCTTCCGGCAGACGTAAAAGCCAAAGGGTTATCCGGTAAATATATATTCAAAAAAACAATGGAAAGAAACCTGCCCAAAGAAATCCTTTATCGCCCAAAAATGGGTTTCGGCGTACCAATGACAGAGTGGCTTAGAAAGGATCTTAAACAAAGTGTGGGGGATGAGCTTTTCGGGAAAAATAGTATAGTCAAGGAATTTTTTAATATAGATTACGTAAGAAAAATTTGGCAAAGAACACTTACTAATAATATTAAGGGGTTTAGAAAAACAGATTTCTCATATCGCATCTGGATTCTTTTTATTAG
>CAZFLU010000161.1:0-3088 GCA_964519195.1 uncultured Planctomycetia bacterium
CTGTGCCCCTTGGCATAGGCACAGCCGCATATCTCTCGGATGTTGCAAGCGCTCGTGTCAGAGAAATTGCCAAACCTATAGTTGAAATATTAGCAGGCATACCGTCAGTTGTTATAGGTTTTTTAGGAATAGTTTTGGTTGGGCCTTTGATAGCCAAAGTGTTCCATCTGTCAAACGGACTTAATGCTGTAAACGGATCTATACTCCTTGCCATAATGGCACTTCCAACCATAGTTAGTATTTCCGAAGACGCTCTTAAGGCTGTACCAAAATCTTATGAGGAAGCATCTTTAGCTCTGGGTGCAACACGTTGGCAAACCATAATAAAAGTAAAAATACCGGCTGCTCTTTCAGGTATTATTGCCGCATCAATGCTTGGGATGGGTAGAGCAATAGGAGAGACAATGACAGTTTTGATGGCAACTGGTTGCGCGCCTGCTTTTCCTAAGAGTTTTCTTGATTCGGTAAGAACGCTCACTTCGACAGTAGCGATAGAATTAGGAGAGGTACCATATTACACTACTCATTATTATGCTCTATTTGCTGTTGGGCTTGTATTGTTTGGCATCACTTTTTTTATAAACATGGCATCGGACATGATCTTACATAAATATCAGGAAGTAATAAAATGAACAGAAAAAAAATAGAAGAAACCATAGGATTCTTATTTCTAAGGCTTTGTATAGCTATTGTTTTATTTTTTCTTGTTGTAATACTTTACGATATAGTAACTAAAGGCATAGGAAAAATAAGTTGGGAATTTCTTGCAAACATGCCGAAAAAAGGAATGACTGAAGGAGGGATATTTCCTGCAATTGTGGGGACCATTATGGTCACTATAATAACAGCTATACTAGCAATCCCTCTTGGTATGGGATGCGCAATATATTTAAACGAATATGCAAATGATAGTAAAATAACTCGCTTAATAAGAATGTCCATAAGAAACCTATCGGGTGTGCCATCGATAGTGTATGGTCTTTTTGGTGTTGTGCTTTTTGTACAATTTATGCATTTAGGAACGTGCGTTTTGTCTGCAGGTTTTACTCTTGGCCTCATGACGCTTCCCTGGACAATTACTGCATCGGAAGAAGCCCTTAAAGCTGTACCTAAATCTTATAGAGAAGGAGCGCTTGCGCTTGGTGCAACAAAATGGCAATCCATACGGACAAATGTTTTGCCATACGCAATACCCGGTATGCTTACAGGAACAATTCTTGGACTTGCGCGTGCCGCGGGCGAAACAGCTCCTATTCTTTTTACAGGCGCAGCATTTTTCATACCTTTTATACCAAAATCGGTATTTAGTCAATTTATGGCATTACCGTATCATCTTTACATAATGGCAACCCAGCATCATGCTATAACAAAAGTGCGACCTATCGCATATGGTACTGCACTCGTCCTTATTCTTCTTGTATTCGGTATGAATCTTTTTGCTATTATTTTACGTTATCGACTTAGAAAGGTTAAAATGGAATAGTATGGACAATCTAAAAATAAAAGTAATAGATTTTAATTTTTATTATGGAAATATCCACGCCCTTAAAAATGTTTCTATAGACATTATGAACAATAAGGTAACAGGTATAATAGGACCGTCCGGGTGCGGAAAATCTACATTTTTACGCAGTCTTAATCGCATGAACGATATAATATTGGGCGTGAGGATTGAAGGCAGCATTCTAATTGATGGAACAGATATTTATGCGCCATCTGCAGATGAAGTGGAAATAAGAAGAAGAGTAGGCATGGTATTCCAAAAATCAAACCCTTTCCCTAAAACTATTTTTGAAAATGTAGCTTATGGACTTCGCATAAACGGAATAAAAGATAAAAACTATATTGAAATGAAGGTAGAAACAAGCCTTAAAAACGCTGCTTTATGGAAAGAAGTAAAAGAGAGGCTCTATAAAAACGCTTTTGAACTATCAGGCGGGCAGCAACAGAGACTTTGTATAGCAAGAACGCTTGCGGTAGAACCGGAAATACTTCTAATGGATGAACCGGCATCAGCGCTTGATCCTACAGCCACAGCCAAAATAGAAGAACTTATACAGGAACTAAAATCAAAATATACAATTGTTATAGTTACTCATAATATGCAACAAGCGGCGCGCGTATCTGATCATACTGCTTTTTTTATGTTGGGTGAACTTGTAGAATATGATATAACTAAAAAAATGTTTACTACGCCTTCAAAAAAAATTACAGAAGATTATATTACCGGAAGATTCGGATAAAGAGAAAGGAATCAAAAATGGAGCGACATTTTGACGAAGAATTAAAAATATTGAACACAGATTTATTAAAAATGGCGGCCCTTGCGGAAGAATCCATTCAAAAAGCGATAGAAGCCCTGAAGTATAAAAATCTCAAAATGGCAAAAGCTGTAATAGAAGCTGACCGTAAAATCGACGAGATGGAGTTGGTTATTGAGGAACGGGCGATAAACCTCCTGGCATTGCGACAGCCTATGGCAGTCGATCTTAGATTCATAACAACCGGCATGAAGATAAACGCCGAACTTGAAAGAATCGCTGATCTGGCTGTAAACATATCTCAAAGAGTGCTTGAATTAGCGGATAAACCCCTGATCAAACCTTTGATCGATATACCCAAACTCTCTGTTGTCGCCCGCAAAATGGTCAAAGACGCGATTGACGCGTTCGTGAAACGCGATGATAAATTGGCAAAAAAAGTTATCTTTTGTGACGCGGAGGCTGATAAACTGAGGAATTCGGTGCAAAAGGAGCTAATAAATGACTATATGGTTAAAGATGCCTCAATCGTGCCACAGGCGCTCCCTTTGTTTTTAATTGCCCGCCATCTGGAACGAATCTGCGACCATGCTACTAACATCGCTGAAGACATAATTTACATGGTACAAGCCAAAGTGGTAAAGCACCGCACCGAACAATTGAAAAATAATACACCCGAATAATACTGAACAATGTTTTCATTGCCAATACCGAAAGACAGTATTATAATAAGCCTACCATGAAAATAGGAATAATAGGGCTTCCCCAAATAGGAAAGAAAACTCTTTTTGAGTTACTTACCGGGCACAAACCAACTGAAGCAGAAC
>CAZFLU010000162.1:0-3076 GCA_964519195.1 uncultured Planctomycetia bacterium
TTTTTTTAGCTCTTCGTACTTCTGGTATATAAAAGCAAGTTCCTGCAACTTTTCAAGCTCTCTTTGCCCGAAATACGCGCCTTCCGGAACCAGGCGCGAAACATCTTCCAGCAATTCTTCGGGCCTTATGCCCTCATTCTTGAGGTCGCTTATTTTTTTAGCGATATCCCTGATATAATAGACGGGGTTCCCGAAAGGCCGCAGCACTTTTATGCGTTCGGGGTTCGCGTTCAGTATGCGCTCAAGGCACTCGCTCCTCTCAAGATCAGTAATTTGTATTCTCCGGTTTACATATTCCGCGGCTTCTTCCGAATCGAGCACTACAGAATTAGCGAACCCGTGAAAGGTAGAGGCAGTTATACGATGGCCGCTGAAACCTATGAGTTCCGCGAGGCGCTCTTTGACAGATTTTGCTCCGGCGTTCGTATAAGTAAGCATCAGTATGTTCTCGGCCCGCGCGTCGGTTTCATTTAAGATGTAAGCCGCTCTTTCGGAAAGAAGCTGTGTTTTCCCGGTTCCGGGGCCGGCCAGCACAAGAATAGAGCCGCGGATGGTCCGGACAGCTTGCTTTTGTTCTTTATTCAGCAGTAATTTTTTTTTCATTTTTAACGCAGTTTTATTTTTTCGAACCTGATGCTTATTTTATCGCTGTCTAACGTCATCGCCTCATTTTCCCTGTCGGCTTCAAAGTTCAGCGAGTAACTATACCAACCGTCCGATTCCTGTTTTAACATGTTTCGCGCATCTTCCGGCAGGGACTCAATGAGATGCGGCGAAAACAATACCTTTACGGCAAGCTTGACCTTTCCGCTTTCGGTAAAGGTGCCTGAAGAAGTGATACGCGCGTCTTTTCCGTTTGCCTCAAGCGAGCCGATCTCCAGGTTTTCCTCCCATAAACGTAAGGTCGTATCTATGGTCTCGAAATCAATGCCGATAATATGCTCAAAAACCTCGGATGCGTTCGCTTCCAGGAATGCGGAGATCTCAGGGCTCTCAAGCAATTTTTCTTTGATACGCAGGAACGAAGCGTTTTTGAGCTGACAGCGAAGCGTGATCGCGCCTTTTCCTATGATCTCGCTAAAATCAGGTTCTATGAGCGCCCTTTCACACGCTATTTCAATATCGGCTTCTTTGATCATGAACGAAGGCTCATTGAGCGTGATCCTGCGAAAAACAAAACAGGACATGAACCCTACCCGATTTTTGTATTTTACTTCAAGATGGAGTTTGTTGCCGATAAAACCGAGAAACATATCACCGCTCACAGCCATAATGACCGCGAAAGACAGGGCGAAAAAGGCGAAAAATACTAGGAAGAAGTGTCGTTTTTTAATTTTTTGTCGATCTCTCGTATTGTTTTTTTATTCCTGGTATAACTGTAAGCGGTAGTTGAGGAAGACTTATGTTCGATCAGGATCCCCAGCTCAACCAGCATGTCGAGAGCTTTTTTTACAATAGGCCTTTCGGCTTTTACCCAGGTGGCAATGCCGCGCGGGGTGTCTATGGCTGATTGATTTTCGTGAAAAAAGATCAATATTGACCGGCAGAGCTTATTTTTTAGAATGTTTTCCAGCTTCATGCGTGTCCTTTTTTACGGAATTTAATACGTCTTTTCGTTTTATTATTTTTAAGAAAGAGTTTACGATCTTCGGATCGAACTGCTTTCCCGCGTTCTTCCGTATCTCATCCACAGCTTTTGCCACTCCCAGCGATACTCTGTAAGGCCTTTTTGATACCATTGCTTCAAAGGCGGTTACGACAGCGAGTATACGGGCGCCAAGGGGTATTTCGGTCCCTTTCAGGCCGTTAGGGTAACCCGTACCGTCAAAACTCTCATGATGCGAAACTATCATCGGCCCTATTGATTTCAGCGATTTCAGCGATTTTATTATTTCAGCGCCTTTTAGAGGATGTTCTTTTATGAGTTTATATTCTTTCTCGGTAAGCTTACCCTTTTTCCGGAGGACATTGTCAGGGACCATCAGTTCTCCGGCGTCATGCAATAACATTGCGTATTGAAGGGCCTTTAGCTCTGTCTCGCTCAGCTTGAAATCCTGGCCTATCAGCTGAACGATCCTAAGGAAGCTAGCCTTCGGGGTATATAGGGCGCCGGGGCATCTTGTCTGTATTATCTGCGCCAACGCCTTTATGCTGCCCATGGTGAGTTTTTCCTGTTCTTTATATAACTGCGCGTTCTTGATGGCTATGGCTGCCTGTTCCGCCAGGGTACGCATGATCTCAACGTCGAAATTATTAAAAGGCTGATTATCGATTTTATCGTAAAGCGTTATTACGCCTATCACGTCTTCGTCTATAAGGGGCGTTGCCAGATACGCGTCCGCCCTTATTGATTTGCCGTATTTCACGGCTTTCCCGGGAGCCCACCTCCCTATTTTCACCTTTTTAAGTTTTGTTTTCTTTGTTCTCTGGTCAACTGTTGTTCTGGGAAGCAGCTGCTTGCGCGTGCTATCCACCAGTTTTATGGAACAGCGCTGCGCCCGGATTATCTGCATAGATAGCCTCGCTATCCTGTTAAGCAATTCGTCCAGATAAAGAGAAGAACTGATAAGCCGGTGTATTGTGTGTACCGTAGAAAGCGCGATCGCCCTTGGTTTTACTGTCTTATAAAGTTCCTCGAGCTGCACTTCTTTTTTAATGTTGCCTATAAGCGTTTCGGTAAAATATCCGAAAAGCTCAAGCATTGCCTCGGGAGGGAAGCTTTGAAGATTACATCCTATTATGTACCCAAAGATCTCTTTTTCGTAGAAAAGAGGGTAACAAAACCCGTAGTTTTCTTCAGGGCATTTAAAAGACCGTGGTTTTTTGGTCTTTCCGGCTGCCTTGGCGGCGTCGCGAAGCGTGCGCATGCAAGCGCGCTTAGTTTCATCGGTTATCTTGGAACCCGGACGGCACAGTTTATCTTCAAGTTTTTTATCGCTAAGGATAGTTTTTTTTCCGATAAGATAAAGCTGGAAAGATCCGAGCAGCTTGGCAAGCGTTTCTTCGGCTTTTTTAAGATTAAGGTTTCTCTCAAGCCGGCTCAAAAGTTCTTCGTGGGCTCCATTGGAACTTATGG
>CAZFLU010000163.1:0-672 GCA_964519195.1 uncultured Planctomycetia bacterium
TTGCCGTTGTACTCTCTCTGTTGGTCGATCTCGGCTTGCCGTGGAATATCTGGCTTCACGCGGCATTGATGAGCGCGTGATAAAGCATTTCAGGATAGGGTTTGCGCAGAACTCATGGCAGAGCCTGATGAATTTTCTGAAAACTAAGAATATCCCTGAAGACATAATGGAAAAAGCCGGTCTTATATTAAAAAACGCGAAAAGCGGGAATTTTTACGACCGGTTCAGAAATAGAGTGGTTTTTCCGATAACGGATATCAGGGGCCGCATCATTGGTTTTGGCGCAAGGGCCCTGGATAACAGCCTCCCAAAATATCTTAATTCTCCGGAAACTCACGTGTATAAAAAAGGGAGGGAACTATATGGCCTTGGCCAGACAAAAGAGCATATAAGAAAAAATGATTATGTTGTCATAACAGAGGGGTATTTCGACCTCATAACGCCTTATCAGAACGATATTAAGAATATCGTGGCGACATGCGGAACGGCTCTCACAGTTGACCACATAGCGGCTCTTAGGCGTTTTACAAAAAACGCGATAATGGTGTATGATTCGGATAAGGCCGGACAGGAAGCCACGCTCCGAAGCCTTGATATCTTGATAGCTGAAGACATGAGCGTACGCATTACCGTCCTTCCGAAAGGGCAGGATCCGGACACCTTTGTAAAAAA
>CAZFLU010000163.1:682-3065 GCA_964519195.1 uncultured Planctomycetia bacterium
AGCTTTGCATGCGCGTGGTTCACATTTGGAGGGTTCAGGGGGCCTTTGTAAAAAAAGAAGGAAAACAGGGTTTTATGAAAGCCTTAAAGGCTTCGAAAGATCTTTTTGATTACAAGATAGGCGTTCTTTCCGATAAGTTCAAGAAAAACACCCCGAGAGGAAAATCGCGCATAGCATCCGAGATACTTCCGACCATAGCCAGGATAAAGGACGCTGTTTTAAAAGCGGGATACCTGAAAAAGCTTTCAGAAGAGCTTTCCGTTGACGAACAAGCGCTTAAAGCGGAGATCAATAAGGTAAGGCCGTACGATTACCCGGAAAGCATGTCCGCATCCGGGCTTTATGGCGCGGACGAAACAGAGAAAATTAGCGCGGCTGAATCTACGCTTCTTGCCCTTGCGCTTGAGGATTCAAAATGCATAGAGCGCGTTGAAAAAGAACTGGGGTTTCATAATCTGAAGAACAAGAACATATGTTCGATATTCGCTACTATCAGCAAAAAATATAAGGACGGAAAAGAGATAAATCCGTCCCACTTCATGAGCCACCTTGATTCCCGGGACGCTGAAAAGACTATTTGTGAGTCTCTGGCGATGGGACAGATGATAAAGGACAGGGAAAAAGTTTTTCAGGATTGCCTTAAGCATATAAGGCGAAGCAATCTTAAAATAGCGCTTGAAGATATTCAAAGCAAGATAAAGGACGCTGAAAACTCCGGGGATGACAGCAAGCTTATCGAGTTAATGCGCGAATATAACGGGATAGTAAAAACTATTTGCGGATAATTTTATAAAATGAAGAAAAAAAAGCAAAAACTAAAAAAGAAGAAAAAATTCTCGCGAAAAAAATCGCGGCCCAAGAAAATAACCGAAATACCGGAAGTCAAAACCGGGGAGCACCCGACCCCGATAGAGCGCCTTATAGCGCTGGGTAAAGAAAAGGGCCAGCTTACTTACGAGGAGATAAACGAAGTCCTGCCGGACGACATGTTCTCATCCGAAGAGATAGAGAAGGTAATGGACATAATTGACAAGGAGGATATCGAACTTGTCGATCAGCGCAAGGAAGAATACGTACTTCCGGAAGAACACCGCCAGAAAAAAGACCTTATAAAACCCCAGGAGCCGGGACGAACAGCCCAGAGCGACGATCCTGTCAAAATGTACCTTAAGCAAATGGGGCAGATACCGCTTTTAACCCGCGAACAGGAGATCGATCTCGCCCAAAAGATCAAAAAAGCCGAAGGCCTTTTCAGAAAAAATGTTTTATATACGAATATCGCTAAAAAAGTAGCCATCGCGGCCCTGGACGAGACCTTTGAAAAGGAAATGGCGCTTGACGAAGTGGTTGATATAGACATGAACACGAAGGACTATGTCGCTAAAAGAAAAACAGAGAATCTTCTCACTAAACTCAAGCGCACCAAGGAAAAAGGAAAGATAGCGAAGATACTGATAGACATCCGGCTTTCTATTTCCGTAATAGAACAGATCTCCAAAGGGATAATAGAATTCGTTGAAAAAGGCGAAGCGCTCGAGAAAAAACTCCTCAAGATTCCTAAGCGAAAGAAAAAAGAAAGACACAAGCTGCAGCGCGCCGTTAAAGCGCTTGAGAAGGAAGACGGTGAGAAATTAAGTAAGCTTAAAAAGCAATATCGAATGATAAGGGTGAAAGAATCCAATTTCAATAAGGCAAAGAGAAAACTTGTAGCCGCGAACTTGCGGCTTGTCGTGAGCATAGCCAAAAAATATACT
Organism: uncultured Planctomycetia bacterium; assembly: GCA_964519195.1. GTDB lineage: Bacteria > Omnitrophota > Gorgyraeia > JABMRN01 > RBG-13-46-9 > CAZFLU01. Next base: position 2,437 of record CAZFLU010000163.1, read on the forward strand.
AATAGAGGCCTGTCTTTTCTTGATCTTATCCAGGAGGGCAACATAGGCCTGATGAAAGCGGTTGACAAATTTGAGTACAAACGCGGATATAAATTCTCAACCTATGCTACTTGGTGGATCAGGCAGGCGATAACCCGTTCCATAGCGGACCAGTCACGCACCATAAGAATACCGGTCCACATGACCGAAACCATTAATAAGCTTATAAGGATATCGAGAAGCCTTGTTCAGGAAACAGGAAGAGAGCCCACGCCTGAAGAGTTAGCCGCCAGAATGCGTATTCCCGTTGATAAAGTGCGCTCCATATTGAAAATAGCGCAGGAACCCATAAGCCTGCAAACGCCCATAGGCGACGAGGGAGACACGAATTTTGGTGACTTTATAGAAGACAAAAGAGCTGTTTCTCCGGCAAACGCGACCGCCTACGCGATGCTAAAAGAGCAGATGGGCGGCGTTCTCGACTCTCTTACCGAGCGGGAAAAGAAAGTCCTTCGTTTGAGGTTCGGTATCGGGGACGGATATCCGAGAACTCTTGAAGAAGTAGGTTCTATTTTTAACGTTACAAGAGAAAGGGTGCGCCAGATAGAAGCCAAGGCCCTCAAAAAACTCCGCCATCCAACGCGCGCAAG
>CAZFLU010000164.1:0-3053 GCA_964519195.1 uncultured Planctomycetia bacterium
ACCCCGACGCCCCTTATACGCCGGCCTGGCCATCGTGGTCGAAGTAGAAAGCTCCAAGACCAAGAACAACGTAATGGGCACCTTGTTCACAAAGGTAGACCCGCGTATCGTAAAAATAAACCAGTTTTACGTTGATGTTGTCCCGGAAGGCAACATGCTTGTTATACACAACCAGGACAAGCCCGGTATCGTGGGACAGATAGGAACGATACTTGGCAAGAATAAGATAAACATCGCGGGCATGTCATTCGGCCGAGCCAAACGCGGCGGCAAAGCCATCACGGTGCTTAACATCGATAATGAGCCTTCGGATCCTGTCTTAAAGCAGATAAAAAAGGCAAGATATATAAAGGAAGTTAGATTGATAAAATTATAAATATGATTACACAGATTTGGGAATGATTACACAGATTATTTAAAAATCTGTGTAATCTAAATTTAATCTGTATAATCAACCAAAAAGGGTACAAAAAATGAAGAAAAAAGGAAACATAATAAGAATAATTGACGTTACAAACAGAGACGGCGTACAGACTTCCCGATTGGGGCTTGCCAAACTCCAGAAGACCATGATAAATATATACTTAAATGACATGGGTGTCTATCAGAGTGAATTTGGCTTCCCGGTCACAAATCACGAAACGAATTACCTGAACGCGAATCTGGAACTGGCCAAAAAGAACGTCTTAAAGCCCATTATTCTCGAAGGCTGGGTAAGGGCCATAAAAGAAGATGTCATAACCGCGACAAACCTGACTAATATAAAGGACCTTAACCTTTCGATCTCCACCTCTGACCAGATGATATTCGGAAAATTCAAGGATAAATACACTAAAAACGACGTGATAAAAAAAATGGTAGAGGCAGTGAAAGAGGCCAAAAAAAGGAAGATAAAGACCATAGGTGTCAATGCCGAAGATGCCTCAAGAAGCAACATGGATTATCTTGTAGAATTTTCGCTAGCTGCCAAGGAAGCAGGTGCCGACAGGATAAGGTATTGCGATACGCTCGGTTATGACGACCCTTTTTCTATTTATGACAGGGTGGCGCACCTTGCCACGAGCGTTAATTTGCCCATAGAACTTCATTGCCATAATGATCTGGGCATGGTGGTCGCCTGCAGTATTTCAGGCGCCAAAGCCGCTGTCGATTCAGGGGTAGACGCCTATATCAATACGACGGTCAATAGCATGGGTGAAAGAGCCGGAAACGCGGATCTCGTAAGCGTCATTCTTGCCATTAAATATTCGAGCGGCTTCAAGGGCAAATACAGGTTGGACGGACGTATAAATCTTAAAAAAGCCTGGAAAATAGCAAAGTATGCCTCATATGCATTCGGTATACCGATACCGGTTAACCAGGTTGCGGTGGGTGAAAATGCTTTTGCCCACGAATCCGGCATACACGCTGACGGTGCCCTAAAAGACAGGCGTAATTATGAACTATATGATTTTGAGGAACTCGGAAGAGGCGAACCGGAAATAATAGAAACGGGCAGACAGATCACGGCCGGTGAGTACAGCGGCATAAAAGGTTTCAGGAATGTGTACGATAAACTTGAAATAAAATTCAAAAATCAGAAAGAGGCAAACAGGATACTCGAGCTCGTGCGGTACGCGAACGTACATACCCAGAAACCTCTTACCCAGGATGAACTGTGTTTTGTGGCTGCTTATCCGAAAATAGCAAAAATGATCTTTACCATGGCGCCGCTTGACGGGAGATAAACAGAAGACAGAAGACAGAGGTGGATAAAATATATGAAAAACTGTATTAAAATTTTAAGTGTAATACTGCTACTGATGTTTTTTTCGGTTACGGAGTGTTCATTCGCAAAAACGGAGGAAGTGGGTTTTGTAAAATCATCATGGCGAAAGTTACTTGGCGTTTTCAGGCAAGAAGAGCCGAAAAAGGATGTGAAGCCCGAATCCCGGCCTGCTGAAAAGACTGAACCCAAAGCGGAGCCGAAACCCGCTGCAAAGAAACATCCTTTGCAAGAAATGACCAAAGAAGAAATAATAGAAAGAATAAAGCATATGTTAGAGATTTCACCGCAAGCGCTTGATTTTATACCCGAGCTAAAAGTAGATATCGATACTGAAGGCAATGTTACTGCAATAAGATATAAAGCAGAAGGTATTTTCAAGGATGTCGGAGAGCTGGACAAAAAAACCCTTATAAAGATCCATAATCGCATTAATAATGAGCGTGTGAGAATACAGACCGAAAGAATACAAAGGCAGCTTGAGGCGGCCAGGGCCGGTCAGAATATACCTAAACCGTCCCCCCAAGTTTATGTTCCCCCGAAGCCTCCGCAACAACCGCCGGGGACACAAAAACAGCCGCCCGCACCTCCTAAGATACCGGCGCCCCCGCCACGACCGCCGCGCACGACAGAGAGGTAGCATATAAAGCAGAAACTGGAAAGTAGAGAGAAATATGGCAAATATAGTAGTAGTAGGGGCACAGTGGGGTGACGAGGGCAAGGGAAAAGTAATAGATATTCTTGCCAGGGATTTTAGCTATATCGTGAGGTATCAAGGCGGAAATAATGCGGGTCACACGGTTGTCATAGACGACGAAAAATTTGTGCTGCATTTAATACCATCCGGAATACTCCACAAGAAGAAGACATGCATTATAGGTAACGGCGTTGTAATTGACCCCAGAGCCCTTATCGAGGAAGTAGGGCTTATAAAGTCAAAGGGCATAGAGGTCAAGGGAAGATTATTTGTAAGCAGTAATGCCCATGTTATCTTTCCTTACCATAAGGCACTGGATGAGTTGAGGGAGAAGAGCAAACAGGGTTCTAAGATAGGAACTACCAAAAAAGGCATTGGCCCCTGTTATGCGGATAAGGTTTCGCGCTCGGGTATAAGAATAACGGATCTTATGGACTATAACATTTTCGGAAAAAAGCTTAAAGAAAATATAGAAGAGAAAAATAAAATACTTAAGAATTTATACGATTTTGAAGGTTTTTCCTTTGATAAAATCTACGAAGATTACGTGCATTTCAGGAATAAGATAAAGGATTTTGTATGCGATACTAC
>CAZFLU010000165.1:0-3014 GCA_964519195.1 uncultured Planctomycetia bacterium
AAAAGGGGGGTGACAGATGAAAAAGTTTTTCGGCATAATTCTAATGTGCGCTATTATCATAGCTTCTATGACCGCGCTCTCATTTGCCGATGCTGGAATTACGAAGGGTTCTGAAACCGGGTCTTCCTACAGAATGGCCATAGGAGAGAAGGCAGCCAGAGGCCTTAATAACGTGGCCTTCGGATGGACAGAAATACCCAAGCGTGTTGTCGACCTGACGAAAGAAACAAATAACCCGATATGGGGTGTTTTCGCCGGAACTTTCCAGGGTGCGCTAAAAGCAATGGCAAGAACAGTTTCCGGAGCAAGCGACATCGTAACAGCCCCGATAAGCCCGGAAAAAGAACCTTTCATTCAGCCGGATATTAACGTAGAATAACCTCTAAAAGAACTATCAACTCAAAAAGACAGGCTAAGCAGCCTGTCTTTTTGCTTATCGCGATATACAATTCGAACATGATAATGTCCATTTTTCAAATTTAGTAATATCCTTTAGAAAGCTGCTATGCTGGACAGCCTACCGCCTCCGTTCCGGGTTCGGAGGCGGTTCCGAACTATAGCTTATATTGACTATATAATATAATTATGATATACTGTCAAAAACCGGTAATTTATGATACGTGAAAAAACCGAAAGAAGAAAATTTCTACGCGTTAAAAAAGCGCTAAAGCTACGAGTGCTCATAAATGATTCGCGCGTGATAGATACTCTTATAACAGACGTTTCCCCTTTAGGCATACGATTTGAATGCGCGCCAAAAGATGTAGCGCCGGAAGACAAGCTTGAGCTTTCCATCGAGATACCGAAAGCGCTGAATCCGGTTCACGCGCTCGCAAAAGTTGTGTGGAAAAAGAATATCGTGAAAAGCGGCCCTAGCGCCTGCGAGATAGGCTGTGAGTTCCTTAAAATAGAAGAGGACAATAAAGACACTTTCCTGAAATACATGCATGAACTTATATATAATCTGGAAAAAGAGATAAAGAAAGGAGAATAACTTGTTTAAACTATCTTGCCTTTCGATATTTTTAACACTTTTAATGGTCGCCGGATGCGCGGACATAACACCGCCCACTCCGGGCTATATACTCAAGAAACCTCTGGGAACAGAATCTGTCAAGGTAGGAATGACAAAGGACCGGGTGCGCGACCTCTGGGGAGATCCGGACCAGGTAAATGAGGTCACTGATAAGGATATGTGGGGAGGGGAGCGCGAAGAATGGGTTTATTTTGCCCGTTATTCCAGGATACCCGTTGACGCCGGATATCTTTCAAAAACAAAAAAACTTTATTTCGACGGCGAGAACCTCACTAACATAATGGAAGATTAGAGAAGAGCATGTTCCGCATATTTTGTAAATCAAAAATACACAGGGCCAAAGTAACAGAAACAGCGCTTCACTACAAAGGAAGTATCGGCATAGACAGAAAACTTCTTGCGGCAGCTGATATCAAGCCTTACGAAATGGTCCAGGTGGTAAATGTAAATAATGGGGCCCGTTTTGAAACTTACGCGATCGAAGAAAAAGCTCTCTCCGGAAAGATCATTCTTTACGGCCCGGCTGCCCGGCTCGGTGAAGTAGGGGATAGGGTCATAATACTATCGTCCTGCATGATAGATGACAGGGAAACAACGGGCTTTAAAACAAAACTTGTTCACGTTAACGACAAAAACAGGCTCGGCAAAAAATGATAACAGAAGCTTTATCCATAAAAACGCACCCGGACCCGGTCCTCAGAAAAAGGGCGAGAACGATCGATCGAGTTAGCAACGCTGAAACGGAACTTGCCGAACGCATGGGCCAGATAATGTATGCCGCGAAAGGCATAGGCCTTGCGGCGCCCCAGATAGGCATATCCAAAAAAATAATAGTTGTTGATACAGGCAAGGGCCTCATGAAGTTCTTTAATCCGCTGGCGGCCGGAGGAAACGCATTATCCGGCATGGAAGAGGGCTGCCTAAGCGTTCCTGAAAAAGTAGTAAGCGTGAAAAGGGCCTCGGATATAGTGCTTTCTTATCTTGATGAAGATAACAATAAAAAGAAAGAAACCTTTTCTGGGCTTTCAGCGCGCGTAATACTTCATGAGATCGATCATCTCGACGGAAAACTTATTATCGATTATCTGCCGTGGCATAAAAGGTTGCTTGGTTTGTCCGGTAACCGATAGAAGGCGGGAGGGAAAATGGCGCTTGAACAGAAGATAGAAAAAGATATTGTCGCCGCCATGAAAGCGAGGGACGCTATCACTGTATCGGTCCTGCGCATGGTGAAGGCGGATCTGAATAATTATAAAATAGATAAGAATAAAAACAATATTACAGATGAAGAAACGCTAAAGATCATTCAGGGCCGGGTAAAAAAACACAAAGATTCCATTGAACAGTTCAAAAAAGGCGCAAGAGACGACCTCGTGCAGAAAGAAACCAGTGAACTCAAGATATTGAGCGCGTATCTTCCGGAACAATGTTCGGAAGAAGCGTTAAAGGAAATTATACAGGGCGCCATAAAGGAAACCGGCGCCACGGGCAAAAAGGACATGGGAAAAGTGATCAAGACGGTTATGGACAAAGTAAAGGGGCGCGCGGAGGGAAAGCGCGTAAGCCGGATGGTGGGCGAGCTTCTGCCATAGACCAGGGGGCAGCGTGATCAAGATACTAAAATACGAAAAAGGAAAAGATGTCCAGGTTTTAAATAATATCTCGGAGATCGCGGATACGACTGATAAAAAAAACACGCTTTTCTGGGTAGACATAGAAAAGCCCACCCAAAAAGACATGGACCTTATCGAAAAGTGCTTTGCTTTTCATCCTCTCGCCATTGAAGACTGCATGACAACCATACAGCGGCCTAAGATAGATAGATATAACAAGTACTTATTCATAGTGCTGCACGCAGGAACTCTCGCCCCGCACAAAGACAAGGCGACTTCGCTGGAGCTGGACACTTTTGTAGGTGAAAATTATGTCGTTAGTGTTCACTTAAAACCCATACCAAGCGTTGCCGGCACATGGGAAC
>CAZFLU010000166.1:0-2935 GCA_964519195.1 uncultured Planctomycetia bacterium
TGCCTTCCAGCTCTTTTTTTAGTTCCTGTTCAGCGCTTCTAAGCGAAGCTATTTGGGTGTTAAGCGCGCTTTCAGTGTTATCCTTTTTTTCCTGGAGCTTTTCTACTTCGGAGCGGAGAGACGATACGCTGTCTCTTTCTTTTTTCTCAAGGCTGATAAGTTTATTTTCGAGCTCTTGGATGGCTTTTTCTCTGGCGTTCTCGGCTTTTTCCAGTTCTTTTCGCAGCGTGTTTTCAGTATTTTTGAGAGAGGCGATCTGGCTCTTAAAGTCTTTTTCCGTTTTGGATTTTTCTTCTTCAAGTTTCCGGATTTCGTTCTTAAGGTCTTTACTGCTTGTTTTTTTGAATTCTTGAAGCCCGTCAAGCCTTGTTTCGAATTCTGACAACGCCTCCTGCCGTGCGGTCTGTAAGCCTTTAAGCTCTTTCTGGAGAGGCTGCTTGGAAGACTTTAGGGCCGTTATTTCTTTCTGAAGCGCGCTTTCAGTGCCCTCTTTCTCTTTTTTAAGTTTTTTTATCTCCTCGCGCAATAAAGATACGCTGCCTTGCTCTTCCTTTTCAAGATCTGTAAGCTTTTTTTCCAGGTCCCCTATTGTTTTTTGCCTTGTTTGTTCGGCTTTTCGCAATTCTTCTCTTAATGAGTCTTCGGTGTCTTTAATAGAAGCTATTTGTCCTCTTAACTCTTTTTCTGTTTTGGCCTTTTCCTCTTCAAGCGCTTGGATCTTTCCTTGAAGACCCCCTATCGTTTCTTTCTTGGACCTCTCTATACTAATTAGTTTGTTCTCGAGGTCTTTTACTTGTTTCTCTTTTTGCTCCGTGCTGCCGGCGAACTTTGCCTCAAGCGGGTCTCGGGAAGCTCTTATTGATTCTATTTCTTCTCTTAGTTCCTTTTCAGTATCTTGTTTGTCCTGTTCCAGAGTTTCGATCTTTTGTTCAAGTTCTTTCATGGCGCTGTATTCCGAACCCCCGGCTTCTTCGAGCTGCCTATCTAATCCGAGTATAAATTCTTCCTTCGCTTCCCTTAAGGAATCGAATTCCTTTTTCAGCTCTTTTTCGTTTTGCCGCAAGATGTTTATTTCCTCTCTTAAGCTGTTTTCTATTTCGGTTTTTTCTTTCTCAAGTTCTTTAATTTTGGACTGTAGAGCCGCGATGTCGCTTCTGTCTTCTTCTTCCAGAGCGCTTATTTTATCCTCTACGTAGGCAGGCTCCTCTTTTACCTCACTCGTGTACTCTTCATGTATTCCCGCGTCTGCGGCATAGTGTCCGGACTCTTGAGCCGGCGCCTCATAAAGTATTTCTTCTTCGACAGGTACGGTCTGAAATTCTTCTTTTTCAAACTCTAAAATTCGTCCGGTCTTAATTATTTTATCCTTGATCTTTATGTTTAAAGGCGCCTCGATTATAGACGCGTCTGAAACTCCGCTCATCGCGCGTTTTATGACGGCTTTTCCTACAAGCTGCTCGTTCCTATATATGCCTAATTCTTCGCCGTTTTTTACATCGGGCGTACCGGCGTCTATTAATATATAATCGCCCATGCTGCTTACATATACTACTTCACCCGCAAAGTCTTCCTGCGCGCCGGCTGATAGCATTGAGCCTGTGATAAATAATAATATTATTAATAAAATTTTCTTGGGTGTTTTCAATTTTCTTTGTTTTCTTTTTGTTTTTTTCTGTATTTGCGCATATAGTCCCGCATGTAATCCTTATGCCTTTCTTTATGCGCTTCGCGGTAAAGCTTTAGATATTCTTTATGCTTCTCCCGCCATTCAAGGGACCTTCGCCTGCACGTTTCCTTCCAGGATGCGTCCTGAGTCTCTTTATATTTAAAATAATTCGGGTTTTCTTCCCGCCATTTTGCCATGTTCTTCAGCTGCCGCTCATATTGACATTCCACGCCTGAGCATATTTCCTGGTTTGGGCGGTATTTATTAGGCTTAAATTTTTTTCCGCAAATATTACAACTTCTTTCTTCAGCCATAATTCACCCCTTTTAATTATATAAATACAATATTATGACATGATTAAGCTTTATACGTGGGAATGGAACTGGGTTTTCTTTTTTTAACTCTGGCGTGTTCAAATATAGATCCTGCTTTTTTAACTTTTAAATAAAAGCTAACTTTTGTTAGAAAGTTTACCATAAGAAAAATAAAAAGTCAAATTTTCATAGTAAAAAAGCCTTCTCTGTATTTTTTAGAGAAGGCTCTTTCCTCGCATCCTGACGGCTCGCCTCTCGGCGAAGCCGAGGGCCGGTCTTACGAAGGTGCTTCAATAGTGAAAAATCCTCCTCGGTGTCGGATTTTTAGCACTATTTCAGCATCAACTTTTGCTATGCAAAAGTTGGCACCCCCACGGGGATTTGAACCCCGGTCTTCAGAATGAGAATCTGATGTCCTAGGCCGGGCTAGACGATGGGGGCTTTTAGTTCTTAGTTCTTAGTTGTTAGTTAAGGATGCTATTAAGCCGTTCAGCATTTTTCCTATTTCATTACAGTCATTAACCAGGTTATCATGTTCCGGTTTCGAAATAAATAAAAGTTTCAGGGCAATATCTAAAAGAGACGAACATTCAAGCGCTGAACCTAATGCAATTCTTAAAAACTGTCCGAAATCCTTTTTGGAATGCCTGCCGCTTCCTTCTGCAATATTAAGACAGATAGAGGTAGCGGCTTTTTTGAATTGGCTTGATAATGCATATTGTTCTTCTTTTGGAAATTTTTTGCATAAATCATATGCTGCGCTAGCGAATTCTAGACTTTTGCTGTATACTTTTAACTTTCTAAAATCAGACATGTTAAATTTCTCTAAACTAACAACTAGGAACTAGGAACTAAGAACTAAAATGGTGCGAGAGGAGGGACTCGAACCCTCAAGGCAAAAGCCATACGCCCCTCAAACGTACGTGTATACCAGTTCCACCACTCTCGCAGCTTT
>CAZFLU010000167.1:0-2926 GCA_964519195.1 uncultured Planctomycetia bacterium
AACAACTGCTCGCCTTTTAAAAACCTCTAAAACACTAATAAAATGCTGAATTTTCGAATATTTCACTTAAGGCATACGAATAATAACTTCCAAGACCTTGAGTGCTAAAGGCTAATATTTTCTGACGTAAGAATTTAGCGATTTATGAAGTTTGTATATATTAGGTCGGGATGCTATTAGGAAAGGCTATACCTTAAGTCAAACGAATAAATCGCATAAATTCAAGGAAGAAAATCTTAGCGTATTATTATACGCTTAGCCTAAAGCACTCAAGGTCTTGGAAATTTAGAAACAGAATAGCTGTAAATTTAGCGCTGTCGATATTTCTCGGCTAGCTGAATGCGCTCGTTAATGGGCGGATGGGTATAGAACATGAACTTTACGAACTTTGGCGGGTCAGGGTCCGCGAGGTTCTTTTCGGCAAGCTTATTCATCATTGATATGAAAACTTCTCTCTTGCCAAGCGATCTTAAGCTAAAAATATCCGCCTCCTTTTCAAGCTTCCTTGAAAAAGCGTTATGTATAGGCCCCAGCAAGACCCCTATCAGATACAAGACTATCATGAAAGCCGGAAACACGCGAATATCGTATATCTCGGAAAATCCTAAAGTTTTTGCCAGGAGCTTCGAAGTTAAAAATAAAACGTAAAATGACACGAAACTTGACAGCAGCCCGAAAAAAATAAGCTTTCCCGTATGTCTAAGTTTATGATGCCCGAATTCGTGAGCCAAAACGCTGTTAAGCTCTTCCGGCTTAAGGGCCTCGAGGATCGTATCCGCCAGAATAACGCGCCTCGTGTTGCCGAGCCCTATGACAGCCGCGTTAAGCTTGCTGGTCTTTTTGCTGAAATCTATTTTATACACATCCACTATTTTTATACCGCACTTTTTTGAAACAGAGAATATCTCCTCTTTCGTTTTTTCATCAACCGGCTGATACTTGAAGAAAATGGGAACGACCGCGACTGGAAGAAGTTTTGTTATGATAATTGTCAGAAAGAAATAGAAGACCGCTATCCAAATCCACCAGCTCGACGGAAAAGCGCGGATAGTAAAATAAAGGGCGCCTATCATCAACGCAAAGACGGCGAAAGAAAGAAGCCCTCCTTTTACGTCATCTTTTAGCCACGTGAAAAATGTTTCTTTTGAAAGGTTAAACTTTTTTTCCGTTAAAAAGGAGTTGTAAAAATGGAGCGGAAAACTGATCAGGTAGAAAAGAAAGCTTAGCGCCGAAACATAAAGAAAAAGGTTCAGGTAAAAATTCGAACCCGCCTTTTCCGTTAATGAATAAAGCGGGTTCGATAGAAAAACCTGAAAAACCGCCAGATAAATAAAGGTAAGGCCTATATCCTGTAATTTTGACCTTACCTTTATTTTATTGTATTCCTTTGCCTTATCTTTACTGAATTCCACGTAAGCCTATGTGTTAAGAGCGCGCACCGCGATGTTGCGCACCCTGGATATCTCGTCATTTGTAACGGTCTTTAGCGCGTCCTTCGCCTCTATTGTGCCTATGTCGGAAAGCGCCTGAGCGGCCGCTATGCGCACGTTGGTATTTTCGTCTTTTAAAAGTTTTCTAAGAACCGGAACGGCTTCATTATAACCAAGCCTGCCCAGGGCTTCGGCAGCATGAAAGCGCACGTTCCTGTCGCCCGAATTAGCCGCTTTAAGCAATATGCCAAGCGATTCTTTGCTTTTTATGCTCCCCAAAGCAATTATGGCATGGGTCCTTACATTAGCATTGACATCGCTTATGAACTTGCTTAGCGCCGGAGTCCCTGAATTTTCCCCTATCGCGGCCAGGGCTACTGTAGAAGCAAGACGCACTTGCACGCTGGAGTCATTTGTAAGCTTCGAAATAGGCTCTACCGCCGGTTTATATTTCATCTCGCCCAGGCCTCTTACAGCATAAAGGCGGATATTGGGATTGGCGTCTTTCAGTACCCCTATAAGCGAATCCGCCACTCTGTCATCCCCTATCTCCTGAAGGGCCCGTACAGAATTAAAGCGCACGTTCACGTCGGGATCGTTTATCGCTTCCCGAAGCGCTTCCACCGCCTGTTTATCACCTATTTTGCCAAGGGATTTCGCAGCGGCCCTTCGTATTTTCACGTCACCGCTTTTCAGTTCTTTAATAAGCGCGCCTGTCGCTTCAGGGTCTTTTATTTCGCCGAGTATGTTGACAACAAGGAACCTTGCTCTTGCGTTAAGGGTCGGGTCTGAAAGCGCTCCGATAAGGTAGGGTACGGCCGCCTTACCTTCATACACAAGAGAAACCCTGGCTTCCTGCGCAAATCTACGCTCGCTCAGTTGGCCGATGTAACGCTGCAGGCGCGCGTCATTGGTCATTTCGGCTGCCGATGCTGCTACTGTTAAGCTTACGAGTAAAATTAAAACAAATAATACCTTAAACTTATTCAACTGATACCCCCTTTATTAAGCGTTCTTTCGAACGCCTGACAATTCGCGTTTTTTCTTGCGCGCGTCAGCTTCCAGCTTTCTCAAGCTCTTCAGAAGATTTTGTATTTCAGGAGAATCTATCTTCTTCTTAGCGTTGAGAGACACTACTTTCTTACCTATATTATAATAAAGCTTCTCTTTCTGCATGTTGAGCCCTACTATATCCAGTTGTATTTTTCCGGTCCGAGAAGCTTTGACAATTTCTTTTTCTCCTTTTTTCGCGAGGACGCTTATTTCCTCTCCAAGTTTTTTGAACCTTACTTTTGCCTCTTCCAGCATTTTAGAAGCTTCTTTCTGGAAATCTTTCTTTTTGTTCGCCATAACTACCTCCTATTTTTTTGTTTGATCACACAGATCAATCCGTGTAATCATATTTCTATTCTTTTGTTTTATATAGTTTTTCATCATCAGTATTATCTTTGAACTTTCCTGTGCCGCGTTTTGAATTTTTTACAAAATCGATTATT
>CAZFLU010000168.1:0-2887 GCA_964519195.1 uncultured Planctomycetia bacterium
ATTACTGTAAAAAAAATAAGTAAAACGAAAGGCGCTTTTTTTTGCGCTCTTATTTCAAAAGAAGAGATAAACCTGCCGTTTAACAAACTTAAGCTTCCCAAAATAAGCGTAAAAGAAATGGAATCGCGCCTATCCGAAGACAAACAAACCATCCTGAACCTTAAAGCGGATCTGGGAAAAGAAGTTGTATACCTTGGGCCTCTTCAGGAAGCAAAAAAGAATTTTTTAAAAATAATGGACTTTGAAAAAGCCCTGAACGGAGCAGGAACATCCGGCGAAATAACCTATATATCAGGGTACGTTCCTGAAAATAAAATAAATGATATCGAACAGGCGGCGAAGAAAGAAAAATGGGCTGTTCTCATAAAAGACCCGTCGCCGGAGGACAACGTCCCGACGCTTATAAAGAACCCCGGATGGGTATCTATCATCGAGCCTATTTTTAAGATGATCGACATAGTGCCCGGCTACAGAGAGCTTGATATAAGCTTCTGGTTCCTGGCATTTTTTTCAGTGTTTTTCGGAATGCTGATAGGGGACGCGGCTTACGGAGCCATATTTTTCGGTATTACCTTTTTTGCCCAGAGAAAATTCGGCAAAAAAACAAAGGATAAATCTATTTTTATTCTTTTTTATATCCTTAGCCTGTGCGCGGTCATATGGGGCGCGCTTTCAGGCACATTTTTCGGGCAGGAATGGCTGCCAAAAGGGGTAAAGCCCGTGCTTCCTATATTAAGGGACAATGAGAGCGTTCAGGTGTTCTGTTTCTTTCTGGGAGCGCTTCAGCTTAGCGTAGCGCATCTATGGCGCGCTGTTATTAAAGCGCCTTCTTTATCTGCAATTGCGCACGTAGGTTGGGCATCAATTCTTTGGGGCGCGTTTTTCTTAGCGAATACACTTATTCTTGGGCATAATTTCCCAGCGTTTGCAAAATGGCTCTTTATCATAGGGCCGATCCTCGTTGTGCTTTTCACCTCTCCCCAGAAAAACGTGCTTAAAGGGATCGCTTCGGGAACAGGGGCGCTCCTTCTTAATTTTGTGAACAGCTTTACCGACATAGTTTCTTACATAAGGCTTTTCGCGGTAGGCATTGCCACGGTAGCTATAGCGGACGCGTTCAACAGCATGGCGATGAATGTAGGCTGGAACAGCGTAGCAACGGGTATCCTGACAGCTTTTATTCTGTTCCTGGGCCACAGCCTGAACATTATATTAGGGCCCCTTGCTGTATTGGTTCACGGGGTGAGGCTTAATGTGCTCGAGTTCTGCAATCACCTTGACATAAAATGGAGCGGTTTTTCGTATAAACCGCTTAAACGATAGAAACTGAACCGTTTTCCGATTTGCGCTGAAAGCGCAAATGCTGAAAACGGTTCAAATAAAGGAGCAAAAATGGATGTATTAACACAGTTCAAAGATCTGGGAATAGGCGCGGTCCTCGCGTTCGCCGCTATTGGTTCGGCCCTTGGAACAGGCGTGGCAGGCATGGCAGCAATAGGTGCATGGAAGAAAGCTTTCTCACAGAATAAAGCAGCCGCGTTCATGATAGTGGCGTTCGTTGGAGCGCCGCTTACCCAGACAATATATGGCATGATAGTCATGAATAAGATAGCCGAACTTGCCGCGAAAGGAACTTACGCGTGGGGAGTAGGTATTTTCTGCGGTATTGCCATGGGGCTTTCGGCTCTCATGCAGGGAAAAGCAGGCGCTGTCGCCTCTGACGCAATGGGGGAAACAGGAAAAGGCTTCGGAAACTACATAGTTGTTCTGGGCATCATAGAAACAGTAGCGCTTTTCGTAATGGCTTTCGCGTTAGGGGTTTTAGGAAAGCTTTAACAGGCCGCAATTGACAACACTGTATTTGTGTGATAGGATATCACACCGCTTTTTGAAATAGACTTATAATAGCAAAAGGTGCTTCGGCACCGGCAGAAATTATATAGCGGGTTAAGGTACTTCGAAAATCATGAATCCTCCCATAAGGTCGGATTCATAAGACTTTCTCAGTACCAAAAATTCTTAAGGCGAATTTTTGGGCGGCCCACCTACGCCGCTGGAGAAATTCAGCGTAGATATGCCTGCCTGTCGGCAGACAGGCTTCGGTGGACAACGCCCAGCAGGCAGAAATTCAGTGGAGAGGGCGGTTGGCACAGTTGGTAGCGCGTCTCGTTTACACCGAGAAGGTCGCAGGTTCGAGCCCTGCACCGCCCACCAGTTTCCGCGCAGCGGAAACTGTCCTGCGACCGAAGGGAGTCCCGTAAGGGAAGGAAAACATGAATTGCGACCTATGGAAGCAATTCATATTGATGAAGGGCACCCCCGAAGGCAAAAATTGTCCCGCGACCGAAGGGAGTCCCGAGCGCAGCGAGGGGCACCACCGAAAACGCATACTTAATATGCCAAATTGGATTTTGTATATAGTAAAGTGTAAAGACGGTTCTTTATATACAGGTATCACAACTGATCTTGAAAAGCGGATAAAGCGCCATAACGAAGGCAGAGCCACTAAGTATACGCGCGCGAGAAAGCCTGTAAAACTTATTTATAACGAAACATGCGCCAGCGAGTCCGAGGCCAGAAAAAGAGAGATAGAGGTAAAAAGATTTTCCCGGGCAAGGAAGCTGGAGCTGGTGGATAGATAGCAGAATTTTTGTTTTTTGAGATAAAATTAATTTAAATCCCTCGGTAATAAGAAATCCGAGGAGCGAAACTTTGACATAGATGTTTAATTCCCTCGGAATGACAATTCCTCCCATAAGGTCGGAATTGTAATATTCCTCGGGATGAAATTCCACTTCGTGAAATTTGCTAGTCGGCACTTTGATATAGTTAGTTTAATTCCCTCGGAATGACAATTCCTCCCATAAGGTCGGAATTGTAATATTCC
>CAZFLU010000169.1:0-2878 GCA_964519195.1 uncultured Planctomycetia bacterium
ACCTTTTCCCATCACGCTGCTGAACATGTGCCCGGAATAGAACCCGTGGCAGCTGGTAACAAAGGTTTTTCCTGTTATTTTTGACGCGAAATAGGCTATCCAGGCGGGAACGCGGCTTGAAGCGTGAATTATATCTATTTTCTCTTTTTTTATTATAGAAGCAAGCTTGATGCTTAATAAAAAAATGGCGGGAGATTTTTGGTTTACAGGAAGTTTGATGTGTTTTATCCTGTTCTTTTCAAGGATGTCCACAAGCGAGCCGCCGGATGAAACAATAGTGATATCTTCGCCCAGTTCCTTTAAGGATAGGCCAAGATCTATCGTGCCTCTTTCAACGCCGCCTGATTCAAGAGCGGGAACTATATGCAGTATTTTCATAGAAAAAATTTACTATACTCTCTACGCTATCCGCTAAATTAGTGTTCCGGGCGGGATAATGGCGTTTTTGTGTATTATAACTATGCCGTCTTTTATTGAATAATTGGATGCTTCAAAATTATCAAGTTTTTTCTCGTTTATTATCCTCACGTTCTCACCGACCTTTACATCCTTATCCAATATGGCTTTTCTTATAACGGAATTCCTGCCGATACCCATGTACGGCTTCCCTTCCCGCTTTGCCCGCACTATTTCGTCAAGCGACTCGTAATAGTCGCATCCCATTATAATGGAATCCTCAATAACGGCTTTTTCCTCTATCCGGCTTCGGAGGCCTATGACCGAATGCGTTATGGCAGCCGTTTCTATTATCGAGCCTTCTGATATTATAGATCTTGAGATCCTGCTATCCTTTATTTTGACAGGCGGAAGATACCTTGGCCTTGTAAACACCTGCCAGCCCTCATCAAAAAGGTCTATCGGAGGAACGGGATTCGTAAGCAAAAGGTTTTCATCGTAGAAATTCTTTATAGAGCCTATGTCTTTCCAGTACCCCTTATAGATAAACGCCTCGGTGGCGTTGGATGAAAAACAGTCGGGGATAACTTCCTTGCCAAAATCAATCTTGCTGTTCTTTGTAAGAACATCGATCAACGTATCTTTGTTAAAAATATAAATGCCCATTGATACCAGGAAGCATTTTTGATCGTCTATTTTTATAACCGCTTTATTCAGATCTGACGGATCCTCGGGTTTTTCTATGAAATTATGTATTTTGTTATTTTCTCCGAGTTTTACAACCCCTAAGTGGCGGACGTTCTCTGAGCCGCACATTGTATTACACGCAAGCGTTATCTCGGATCTTTTATTTTTATGAAAATCCAGCATTTCCCTTAAATTCATTTTATAAAGCTGGTCGCCGGACAATATCACTATATACTTATAGGACGGATCATCGAAATGTTTCAGGCATCTTCTCACGGCGTCTGCAGTGCCCTGGAACCAGTCCGCGCCTTCTCTTGTTTGCTCGGCCGCCATTATCTCTATAAAACCGTCCGAAAAATGATCGAGCTTATATGTCCGGGTTATGTGGCGGTTTAAGGATTCGGAATTGAACTGCGTTAAAACATATATCCGGTTGAGCCCGGAATTGATGCAGTTCGATATTGGGATATCTATTAAACGGTATTTTCCCGCAAGCGGGACGGCCGGCTTGCACCTTTCTTTGGTAAGCGGATAGAGCCTCGTGCCCCTGCCGCCGCCCATTATAACGCAAAGTGTGTCTTTCATCAAAAACCTCTCATATAAATATATACTATATAGTGGTATAAAGCAAGTGGGCAGGAATTACTTAGAGAAGTGTCTTTCCCGGCTTCCGGGGCCTCCGGTTTTCGGGCCCCGAAGTTAATATGGCCGCCTTTAATCCTTGGTTTTATCTCTTCTGAACCTTTCATCAAAAAAGTCAAGGTCGGTTATGGGCAATATAACCGATGTGCCTATGTTGGCAAGATGAGCCGCTATTCTTTTAAAATAACGCGCCATGAGCGCCATGCAAACAGCTTCATTCGTTGACATGTTGCTTTTCGCTATATTTTTTACTATTATGTCGCATTTTTTAACTACCTCTCTTTCCAGATTAAGTATTTCTTTAGCTGTTTTTTCATCGGATTCCAGAAAGGCCTTTTCTGTTTTTTCAAATTCGCCGAGTATAACTTTATCTACGTCACCGAAAACTTCGGTTAATTTTTCTTTTTTTATCGGTTTATCCGAAAGATGTATTATTTCAAACAGATTTTTGCAGTAATCGCCCACTCGTTCGGCGTCTTTTACAACGCTCATAAGAATAAGTGACATAGGCAGGTCGATGCTGGGCTGTATCGCGAGATGTTCTATTATTCTTTTTCGTATCTCTCTCTCAAGCAGGTTAACGTTTTTATCAACTTCATATATGCGCTTCTCAAGCTCTTCGTCTTTTTTTTCTTTTGTAAGCGCGCTCAAGACCGATTCGAACATGAACTTTGTTTGATTAAGCATGGCCTTAAAGTCCTCCAGGACTTCGGTAAGGAAATCCTTTCCCTTCCAGAAAGATAACAGATTCTTAAACATATATCACCTCTCTATTTATTAAATATTCTTGACAATATTACTAGTAGGATCGGAAGGCCGTAGAATACCCCGAAAACATAAAAAAAAGCGAGCCGTCTTTTTTCAGTGCATCTCGCGGCTACTATCCTGGCGAGCTTAATAGGAATAAGGCGCAACCTTTTTATGGGGTATACGATAAGTATACCCGTAACATTGAACGTTAAATGGACAAACGCGATAGTAACGCCGGCTATATTCCCGGTAAGCGAGGCAAGTATCGCGGTAATAGTTGTCCCTATATTGGCCCCCAGCACAATTGGAAATGTCTGCTCTATGTTCAGTATGCCAGCGGCTACAAGCGGCACGAGGATTGAGGTCGTAATGGAACTGCTTTGCACTATAGCTGTAAAAAGCA
>CAZFLU010000170.1:0-2017 GCA_964519195.1 uncultured Planctomycetia bacterium
GGACCCCGAAACAGCGAAAAAAGAGCTTATCAAAAAATTCAAACTAAGTGAAAAACAAGCCCAGGCCATACTGGAAATGCAGCTTCAGCGTCTTACGAACCTTGAGCGCGCGAAAATAGATAAGGAATATAAGGAGCTTATACAAAGGATCGAAATGCTGGAGGGCATACTCAAGAACCCGAAAAAAGTGCTCGGCATAATAAAAGAGGAGCTCGATGAGATAAACAAGAAGTTCGGGGACGAAAGAAGAACGCAGCTCATGGGGGATGTTGAAGAACTTGAAATGGAAGACCTGATACAGGAGGAAGACGTTGTCATAACAATAAGCCATTCAGGATATATAAAAAGGCTTCCCGTTAGCGCCTATAAAAAACAAAAACGCGGCGGCAAAGGCGTTTCAGGCGCCGGGATGAAAGAGGAAGACTTTATAGAGGATCTTTTTATAGCCTCGACACACGACAATCTTCTCTTTTTCACGGGCCAGGGTAAAATATTCGTTCTTAAGGTCTACGACATACCGCAGGCCTCAAGAACATCAAAAGGAAAAGCCATAGTGAACATGCTGGCGATCTCAAACGATGAGAAGATAACATCAAGTATACCCGTAAAGGAGTTTGAAGAAGGCAAATTCCTCATGATGGTTACAGAAAGCGGGAAGATAAAAAAGACAAAGCTTTCCGCGTTTGCAAATATCAGGAAAAATGGTATAATAGCGATTTCCTTAAGTAAAGATGACAGCCTTGTTTCGGCAAAACTGACAGGCGGTAAAGACGAAGTGTTTATCGCGACAAAAGAAGGCAAAGCCATTCGCTTTAACGAAAGCGGTATCCGCGATATGGGCCGCGGCGCTTCCGGTGTTAAAGGGGTCAATCTTGGCAAAAAAGACGCTGTTATCGGCATGGAAGTCATAAAGGACAAAAAAGCGACGCTTCTCACGGTTACCGAGAACGCGTTCGGGAAAAGAACCGAAGCCCAGGAATACAGAATACAATCGCGCGGCGGCAAAGGCATAATAAACATAAAAGTCACTGAGAAAAACGGCGCTGTCATAGGACTTAACCTTGTTTCTGATAATGATGAGCTTATGATAATAACATCAAAGGGCATGGTTGTAAGGTGCGCCGTTAAAGATATAAGGGCTACAGGGAGATCCGCGCAAGGCGTGCGAATAATGAAACTTGAGAAAGGCGATAAAGTAGCTTCCGTAGCCCAAGTAATAAAAGAAGAAGAATAACATAACGTTCTTTAATCCCTCGCGACAAATCCCCGGACTAAAGTCCGGGGGTGAAAACGTTTTCGTCGCTCGGGAGGGAGCCCCGGGTTTTAGACCGGGGAGCTCCACTAAGCCAAAAAACTAAGAACTAACAACTAAGAACTAGAATGCCCCCATCGTCTCCCGAATGAAGATTCTCCCGGAGAATTTCTTCGGGATCCCGCCCAGCGAAAGCTGGCGGCGGGATAGCCCGGCCTAGGACATCAGATTTTTCCCGCCGTTACTATCGTATGGCGGGGCATTCTGAAAGACCGGGGACAATGGGCAGGGTAATATGCACTACGTCTACATACTAGAAAGCATAAAAACAGGCAAGCACTATACCGGGATAGCCAACAATGTAGAAGCGAGGCTAAAACAACACAATGATAATATTACAAGGTCGACAAAAAATAAAGGTCCATATAAAGTCATTCATAGCGAAATATTCGCAACACGAAAAGAAGCTACTCACAGAGAAAGACAAATAAAACGTTTTAAAGGAAATAGGCAATTTAAGCGGCTCATTAACAAACAGGCCCCCATCGTCTAGCCCGGCCTAGGACATCAGATTTTCATTCTGAAGACCGGGGTTCGAATCCCCGTGGGGGTGCCAGTTTATAATAACTTGGCCTAGGACATCAGATTTTTCCCGCCGTTACTATCGTATGGCGGGACCCCGCCATCCGCCGGAGGCGGATACGGCGGGGCATTCTGAAGACCGGGGTTCGAATCCCCGTGGGGGTGCCAGTTTATAATAACTTG
>CAZFLU010000170.1:2117-2861 GCA_964519195.1 uncultured Planctomycetia bacterium
GCGGATACGGCGGGGCATTCTGAAGACCGGGGTTCGAATCCCCGTGGGGGTGCCACAATATTTTGGGGCTACTTAGGATTCGAAGCGAGCGCCCGCCGACCCATAGGGAGGGAAAGGCCGTGAGCCGAAGACCGGCCCTCGGCTTCGCCGAGAGGCGAGCCGCAAGGGCGCGAGGGGAGCCTACGCAGTGAGGCTCCGCCGAACGTAGTAGGCGAATCCCCGTACGGGTGCTTTATAGGGAGCAATATGAGTAAAGTGACATTTTATCTTATAGCCAGCTTAATAGGTTTTTTTGCCCAGATGATAGATGGGACTCTCGGCATGGGTTACGGCGTCTCATCCGCGTCATTCCTTATCGCGATAGGGCTTTACCCCGCCATAGTAAGCGCAAGTGTTCACACAGCTGAAATAGTTACTTCCTTAGTTTCAGGCGCAACGCATTTTAAGCTTGGGAATTTAAAAAAAGAAATATTCCTACCGCTTGCCATACCGGGCGTCATCGGAGGCGTTTTAGGCGCCGCTAGCGTTGTTAAACTGCCGGTTAACGTTGTAAAGCTTACTGTCAGCTTAACCCTTCTTTCCATGGGAGCTGTCATTTTATATAAGTTCCTGTTTAATTTTAAAAAAGAAACAAAATTCAGGGATTTTACATATTCGCCTTTAAAGGTAGGGGCGCTTGGTATCGCAGCGGGCTTTATAGACGCGATGGGCGGGGGCGGCTGGGGGCCTATCTGCACGCCAACG
>CAZFLU010000171.1:0-2848 GCA_964519195.1 uncultured Planctomycetia bacterium
GCTTCCTGAGGGCCGTGTCGGCCCTGGGATCGGTGGCCCGGGTTCTCCATCCCATAAAGAAAGATCCGCTTAAAGGGTTTTTGGAACTTAGCGGTTCCGGCGGCGAAATAGACATTTCAGGCTATGCGGGATTCAATAAAGAGAACAGGGTTTTCATAAGGGGCTCTATCCAGGAAGAAAGGCCATCCCGCTTTAAACTGATGCAGAAAAAAGGTTATTTTGACCTGACTGTCCAGAAAAAGGAAACAGGGTTTACCGCGCGCGGAAAAATAAACCACGTTAAGGTAAGAAATATAGACCTGATAGCGGACATCGAAGCGGACATAGAATTCCCGGATAAGAATTACATAACAGCGAAAATAAAATTAAAGAATATAATCGTAAACTATGCGCCGTTTAATAAGGACGTCAATATCGACCTTAGATATGATAAGGAAACCGAGATATTAAACCTGGCCAGCTTCAGCGTGAATAATGAGATAATAGGTTACGGATATTTCAAGCCGGGAACTCCCGCTTATATTTTTATTAAAGGTTCATGCGTGAACCTGAAGCTGAAAGATTATTTCCCCGCCGGCTTTGAAAAAAACTCCATTAACGGTAAAATGAACGGGAGCTTTTCAGTTAAAGGATATGTTAATGACCCGGTCACCGAAGCGCATTTTGACGTGCAAAAAGGGAATTTCGGCAGCCTGATATTCGACTATATTATAGCTAACGCAAAAGGCAGGGGCCCGCTTATTTCGGTTTACGATTCAAGAATACAGAAAGAGGGCGGCCACATGACCGTAAACGGCATGATAGACCTTACGAAGCTTGCCGGCGGTAAGGCGTTCGAGGCTTTTTATGTAACGCCTGATAATTTTTTCGCGTGGGAAGGATGGACCATAATGAAAGAAAAAGGAAGCTCTTCCGTGAGCGCGGAAAAAATAGTAGGAGAAGAGCTTAACATAAATTTCAGGACAGAAACTGACAAAAGAGACGACATTGAGAAGCATTTCCTTGGCGTGGAGCGAAAGGTTAAATTCTAGGGGTATTATGAAGGGGCTTAAAAAGTGGTTTGAAAATCTTGGGACAAGTTTTGTTGAATTCGTGAAATATGTCGGGATGCTTTCCGTGTTTTTCGGAGAGCTTCTTTACTGGCTATTCCACCCGCCTTACAGGGTAAAACAGGTAATTAGGCAAGCCGAAAGAATAGGCGCGAGCAGCCTTCCGATAATATCATTGATAAGCCTTTTCACCGGCATGGTTCTGGCGCTTCAGAGCGCTTACCAGATGCAAAAGATCCAGGCGGAAATGTATATAGCCTCTCTAGTCGCGCTTTCAGTGATACGGGAACTTGGCCCTGTTCTTACGGCGCTCATTGTGGCTGGAAGGTGCGGCGCGGCAATAACGGCTGAAATAGGGACGATGAAAGTAACAGAGCAGATAGACGCGCTTGAGACGCTAGCGACCAATCCCATAAACTATCTTGTGGTCCCCAGGTTCTGGGCGCTTCTTATTTCCCTTATAATCCTTACGATATACGCGAATTTCATAGGAATTCTAGGCGGGTATATCGTGGGCGTTTACAAGCTCAATATATCTCATCACATGTACGTTAAGATGACCTTTGAGCCGCTTGGGCAAAGCGACGTGCGTAACGGACTTTATAAAAGTTTTGTGTTCGCTATAATAATATGCATCATATCATGTTTCGAAGGAATGAAGGCCGAGCAGGGCGCCGAAGGCGTCGGTAAGGCCACGACATCCAGCGTAGTTAAAAGCTTTGTGCTTATAATTGCCGCGGATTGTTTATTAACAGCGTTCATGTATTTTATCGGGAGGTAACTAGCTGTAAGCTGTAAGCTATGAGAAAAAAATGATAGAAATAATAAATCTATGTAAAAGCTTTGGTAGGCACAAAGTTCTCGATAACGTGAACCTTACGATAAACAGGGGCGAGACAACCGTTATAATCGGAAGGTCAGGCTGCGGTAAGAGCGTTCTTTTAAAACATATTATAGGCATAATGAAGCCTGATCTGGGGCAGGTCTTCATAGACGGAAGGGACATAACCAGGCTCCATACAAAAGAGCTTAATAATACAAGAATGAAATTCGGGATGCTATTTCAGGGCGCGGCATTATTCGATTCTTTAGCCGTATGGGAGAACGTTGCCTTCAGCATGATAGAGCACACAAAGAAGAACAAAGAAGAAATGCTTGATAGGGTGCGTGAATGTTTAAAGCATGTGGGGCTTGCGGGTGTTGAAAACCTTAAACCGGGCGAACTTTCCGGGGGAATGAAAAAACGGGTGGGGCTGGCGCGGGCGATCTCAATGAGCCCGGAAATAATACTGTATGACGAGCCTACAACAGGGCTTGACCCCATAATGGCGGACGCGATAAACGACCTCATAATATCTTTGCATGATAAGCTTAACGTTACTTCCATCGCTGTTACGCACGACATGACAAGCGCTTATAAAATAGCGGACAAAATAGCGATGCTTTATAAAGGTAAAATAGTGGCCACGGGAACGCCGGATGAGATAAAAAATACTGATAACCCGATAGTAAAACAATTCATACGCGGAGAGGCCGATGGGCCGATAACCATAGGAGGGCAGGATAATGATAGAGCGTGAAGATAAGAGCTTCGAGCTCAAGGTAGGTATTTTTATCGCAGTGGGGATCGTTATATTTTTTATAATAGTTTTTTCAATAGGCGATGTGTATCTGGTAAGAAAGGGGTACCATGTTGATGTAATATTTGATTTTGTCAATGGCCTGTCAGAAAGCGCGCCCGTGAGGATAGCCGGAGTCAGCGTGGGCCAGGTGGACAAGATAAACCTCTTCTTTGATAC
>CAZFLU010000172.1:0-2836 GCA_964519195.1 uncultured Planctomycetia bacterium
TAGAGCATCTGACTCATAATCAGAGGGTTCATGGTTCAAGTCCATGTGGCCCCACCACGTTTTTAAATAGGGCACCAAAGGGCACATGGCTTAGCTGGTTAAAGCGCTGCCCTCACATGGCAGAGATCGTAGGTTCGAATCCTACTGTGCCCACCATAAAAATAAAGGAAAAATGCCGACAGGAACCATAGAAGACCAGATAAAAATGCTTATCGAGCTTCAGGAGCTTGATAAGGAGATCTTTGACAAAAAAAGAAGAATAAAAGAAATACCGGAAAGAGTAAGCGAACTTGCCGCGGAACTCGAGAGCAAAACTTCAAATTTAAAGGCGCTGGAAGAGGAATCTAAAAAAATTCAGCTTGCTAAAAAAGAGAAAGACGGCGAGCTTGAGGCCAAAGAGCAGCATGTAAAAAAGCTTCAAAACCAGCTCTTTCAGCTAAAGACCAATAAAGAGTATACCGCTATGCAGGGAGAGATAGCCAGCGCCAAGGCCGATAGCTCGATCTTTGAGGAAGAGATAATAAAACTTCTTGATGAGATAGATGAAATACAGAAAAAAGTCGCCAAGGAAAAAGAAGTGTTCGCGGGCGAGAAAAGGAAGATAGACGAAGAAAAGAGCAGGGTAGAAGCGGAAAAGAAAAAAGAGGAAACGGAACTCGCGGAGCTTGAAGGCAAAAGAGGCGCTTTTACCGATAAAATAGATAAAAAAATACTTTCAACGTACGAAAGGATCCTGGTAAACCGCGATGGACTCGCGCTTGTTCCCGTGATCGATGAGTTAAGTTGCGGCGGATGCGGCATGAACCTTCCCGCGCAAGTCGTCAATGAAGCAAAGATGAAAAAAAAGCTGATTCTTTGCGGTAATTGCGCGAGAGTACTTTATTCTAATTAAGGCACAGTATGAAGCGCGTAAAAGTTTTTGTTGACGGCGGCGCGAGAGGAAATCCCGGGCCCGCCGGAATAGGCGTTGTAGTGACTGATGAAAAGGGCAAGGCGCTGCGAAATTTCAATAAGTATATAGGCATCGCCACGAACAATATAGCCGAATATAACGCGGTAATTTACGGTCTTCAGGAAGCGCTGATGGAAAAAGCTGAAGAAGTAGTGCTGAATCTTGATAGCGAGCTCGTGGCGCAGCAGCTTGCAGGCGAATACAGGGTAAAAAACGAAAGCCTCAAACCGCTTTTTGAGCAGGCATTGCACCTTATAAAAGGATTCAAAAAAGTAGAGATCAAGCATATAGGCCGGGAAAAAAATAAGGAAGCTGACAAGCTCGTTAATAAGGCGATAAATCTCGGCGGATTATTATAGTTCCGCCTTTGCCACGGTAGAGTTTCATGTAGATGTATTTCGGCGGACATGTTCTTTAAAATAGGAACTTTAGCAAAGTAGATCGGGTAGCTACTCCGCCTCCTTTAAAAAGAGGCGAGGGAGGAAAGTCCGGGCTCCAGAGAGCAGCGTAGCGGCTAACGGCCGTCCACTATGAAGTGAGGATTTCCCTAGTCCCGCTAGCGCGGGATCCGGGACGACTGCGGACGAAAGTCAGGCAATCGAGAGCAACAGAGACGAGCCAAATTCGCTTAGCGAATTTGGGTGAAACGAGCAATCTCTACGCGGAGCAAGACTAAATAGACCCCGATCCAAGGGTTGCTCGCTCTTACCGCAAGTTATCGGTATCGGGGTGGGTAGGTTGCATGAGGTTTTCAGCAATGAAAACCCCAGATAGATGGTTACCTAATGAGCTGCGCATAATCCCGCCTTCGGCGGGATTAATTCGCGCTCATTAACAGAACCCGGCTTATAGATCTACTTTGCTAAAACCCCGCTTTTCAGAAAATTCGGGTGTGAAAACATCCGGGTTTTTTGAGAAGCGGGGATTTTTTTTGAAAAAAGATCTTTTTCTAACAGAACAGCATTTCGCAATTCATTGCGACCGGCTATCCCTCAATATACAACATATGGTATTGCCAAAAAAGTCCGGGAATTCCTCGAAAAAGTCAGTTCTTTATGGCTTGACAAAGGTGTTTGCGTAGGGTATATTTGTGGTTAAAAGTGGAGTGAAGTGGAGCACATATGTTTTACGGTGAATACGAACATAAACTGGATAACAAGGGCCGCATAATAATCCCTTCGAAATTCAGGGAAATAAGCAAGGAAAATTATATAGAAAAATTCTATATTACCCGCGGCCTTGACGTATGCCTTTTCATGTTCCCGCAGGATGAGTGGAAAACGCAGGAAGCTAAATTCAAGAACCTTTCATTTACAAAACGCGAATCCCGTAAATTCAACAGGCTATTCTTTTCCGGGGCGGTTGAGATAATCCCTGACAAGCAGGGAAGAATATTATTGCCTTCATATCTAAAATCATACGCGTCAATTAAAAGGGACATCATGCTAATAGGCGTGTCAAACAGGATAGAGATATGGAGCATGGAAAAATGGGACGAATTCTACAAGACATCAAAAGATTCTTTTGAGGACATAGCGGAAAAACTTATTGACCTTGAATAAGGAAAAGAGGTGAACCATGTTTACCTTTGCGATCGTAAAAAGAATAGGCGAGGGGCATTATTTATCCGATGACGCTTTTATATTAGAACGCGCGCGGAAAGAAAGAGCCCTGATGCCGCACAGATTAAAGGCAGACAAAAATAGATCCAGATACAGTAATATCGCCAGATATGCAAGGCTCCGCGCTTCATAAACCGGTATTAACGCGGGAAGTGACGAGGCTCTTAAATCTTAAAAAAGGCGCGCTGGTGGTTGACGCCACGATCGGTTGCGGCGGGCACGCGTCTTTAATTTTGGATAAAATAGCGCCCGGGGGCCTCCT
>CAZFLU010000173.1:0-2794 GCA_964519195.1 uncultured Planctomycetia bacterium
ACCTATCGGAAGCTTCTTTTATGAAATCCGGCTTTTTTACAGCCGATGTGTTTATGGAAACCTTATCGCAGCCGGCATTGAGAAGGTCTGTTATATCGTTTATAGAGCTTATCCCGCCTCCTACTGTAAAAGGCATGAAAACTTTTTCAGCAACGCGCTTTACGACCTCCGCCATTGTTTTTCGCTTTTCATGGCTGGCGGTTATGTCAAGAAAAACAAGCTCATCCGCGCCTTCGTCATTATAGATCCTGGCGTTCTCAACAGGATCGCCGGCGTCCCGCAGATTAATGAAATTTATGCCCTTAACGACTCTTCCCTCTTTGACGTCAAGGCACGGGATTATTCTCTTAGCTAACACTTATGGCCTCCTTAAGGCTTATTTTGTTCTCGTAAAGGGCCTTTCCCACTATCACCCCTTCAAGCCCGGCGGGTTCAAGTTCTTTCAATTTCTTTATGTCTTCAACGCTTGATATGCCGCCCGAAGCGATAACTTTAAAAGACGTAGCGGTAAGCACGTTTCGCAAAGCATCCAGGTTCGGGCCCGACATCATGCCGTCACGCGAGATATCAGTATAAATAACGCGCTTCGCGCCGAGTTCCCGGAGACCCTTAAGATATTCTATCGGATCCTCGCCTGATACTTCTTTCCATCCCTTTACAGCTACTTTTCCCTCTTTGATATCCGCTGCGAATATCACTTTATCCTTGTATTTTTGAATAAGGTTCTCGCAGAAGATCTTATCCAAGACAGCGCTTGTTCCAATTACAACGTAATGCGCTCCCGCTTCTAACGCGGCTTCTATGTCGTTTTCCGTGCGGAGCCCGCCTCCTAACTCAATATCGATCGATACGCTTTTAGCCAGCGATCTTACCACGTCAAGATTTACCGGCTTGCCAAGCCTGGCGCCGTCAAGGTCAACAAGATGAATGAGGGTTGCGCCTTCATCCTGCCATTTCTTCGCGATTAAAACAGGGTTCTCGGAATATATTTTTTCCTTGTCAAATTCGCCGCGTAGAAGCCGCACGACCCTTTTATCCATTATGTCTATCGCAGGTATTATTTTCATGTCTTCTCTTACAACTTATAACTTATAACTTAAAACTTATAACTTTATGAAGTTCTCCAATAACCTCAACCCTAAGCTCTGGCTTCGTTCCGGATGGAACTGAACAGCGTAAATATTGTTTTTCTGTATCATCGACGCGTACGTTTTTCCGTAATCTGTGGTTCCCGTAATTATATTTTTATCCGCTGGCTCGGCATAATAAGAATGATCAAAATAAAAATACGCTTCATCCGTGATTCCGGCTGTAATGTTTGATTTTTGATCTTTAATATTTAATTTTACTTTATTCCAGCCTATCTGTGGCACTTTAATTCCGTCTTTCTCGTTAAAGCGCCTGACCTCTCCTTTTAAAACTCCAAGGCCTTTTGACGCGCCTTCCTCGCTTTTCTCAAAAAGTATCTGAAGCCCCAGGCATATCCCGAGATACAAAACTCCTTCTGACAAACGCTTAATAAGCGGCTCCAGGATGTCTCTTTCGGAAAGCCCTTTAACCGCGTCTCCTATAGCGCCCACGCCTGGCAGCACTATCTTATCCGCCTTTTTTATCTCGCCGGGCCGATCGGTGATAAGAGGCCTTGCTTTCAGAAGCTTAAAAGCGTTATATACGCTTCTTATGTTACCCAATCCGTAATCGATTATCGCTATATTCACTTCTCACCCCGCATGTTGCGCGCATAGATCTGTCTACAATATACCTTTCGTTGACGGAACTACTTTCTTTCTCCTGGGGTCGATCTCTGTCGCCCTGTCAAGCGCTATGCCAAGCGCTTTGAAAGTGGCCTCAAGCATGTGGTGCATGTCGCTTCTGGATAGAATATCAACATGCAGGTTTATACCCAGATTTTTAGCGAAACTCTCCAGAAAATCATTACCGTCTTCCATTGAATAATTCTCGTTCGGATTCGTGCCCCTGAAAGACGCGAGGTCTACTTTCTCCCGCGATTCCCCGAATTTTATTCCCTCAAAAGAAAACCTGTTACTTATGTCAACGGCGATCTTTGCCCGCGCGTGGTCCATGGGAACCTCGGAAGCTCCGAACCTTCTTATGCCTTTACATGCTCCAAGCGCTTTCTTAAAAGCCTGGCCGAGACATATTGCAACGTCTTCGTTCGTGTGATGGATATCCACGTTAAGGTCCCCTTTTACTTTTATTTTAAGGTCGAAAAGTCCGTGGAAGGCAAAAAGAGTGAGCATGTGGTCAAGGAACCCTATGCCGGTCTTAACATCAGTTATGCCTTCCCCGTCAATTACGAGGTCCAGCGTGATCTTGGTCTCCGTTGTTTTTCTGTCAACTTTGGCTCTTCGCCTTTTACTGGTCTTTTTCATTTTTCCCCTTTCTAATAACTTAAAACTTATAACTTATTACTTAAAACTCTACTCAAATCTTTTCCTGACAGAATCCATGTGCTTCGGAAGCCTTTCAAGGCCTGTCAGCTTTTCGATTATATCCTTAACTTCCTCAAGCGCTTTCTTCGTATATGATATAACGTGTGAGCTTTTTACAAAGTCCTCTATGCCGAGCCCTGAGAAAAAACGCGCTGTGCCGCCTGTCGGAAGCACGTGGCTCGGGCCCGCCACGTAATCTCCTACCGCGACAGGCGTATAGGGCCCCACGAACATGGCGCCTGCGTTGCGTATTTTTTTAATTACGTTTCTCGGATTTTTTACCATTATTTCAAGGTGCTCGGGCGCCAAACGATTAGTAACATCTATTGCTTCTTCCATGT
>CAZFLU010000174.1:0-2767 GCA_964519195.1 uncultured Planctomycetia bacterium
GCGGGCATAATGGCGGCTATATCGGCGGCGCGGCGCGGTAAATCCGTTGTTATTGTTGAGAAAAATAACTCAATAGGCAAAAAAATAGAGATTACCGGCAAGGGCCGCTGCAATGTTACGAATAGCTGCGAGGTGGAAACCTTTATTGAAAAGTTCGGCGCCTCCGGTAAATTTTTACGAACAGCCATCCAGAAATTTTCAAATCAAGACCTCATTGATTTTTTAGAAGGCAATGGAGTTCCCCTGAAAATAGAGCGCCAGGGAAGGGTGTTTCCGGCAAGCGACGAAGCGGGCTCTATTATAGGAGCTCTTAGAAAGGCCATAAAAAAGAATAAAATAGATATTCTTTACGGCGCGTCTCTGCGAAGCGCGAAAAATAACGGAAGATTTACGTTGTTTCTAAGTAGCGGTAAGGCTATCGAATCAGAAAAGGTGATATTAGCTTGCGGCGGCGCTTCTTATCCCGGCACGGGCTCAACAGGCGATGGTTTTGCCATAGCCAGGTCTTTCGGGCACCGGGTTACGCCTCTTTTGCCGGGCCTTGTTCCGCTTAAGACGAAAGAAAGTTGGGTGAAAAAACTTCAGGGCATTACGCTTAAAAATGTTATAATAATGTTCAAGTCCGGTAATAAAAAAATAATATCCCCTGTCGGCGAAATGGTTTTTACGCACTTTGGCGTTTCAGGGCCGCTTGTCCTTGACCTTAGCGGGAAGGTATTGAACGAATTCACTAAAAAGGATATAAAATTATTTATAGACCTTAAACCTGCCCTCGGGGAAGAAAAGCTTAACGAAAGGCTTATGAGGGAATTCGGGGCCCACGGTAAAGCGAACGTTAAAAGCGTAATGAAAGAGCTTATCCCGAAAAACATGATAGACATATTTCTGAACGTAGCGCGTATTGATAAAGAAAAAACAGCGAATCAGGTATCCAGAGAGGAGCGGCGCGCCATCCTGAATAATTTAAAGCGTTTCGAGCTTACAATTACCGGCAGCCTGCCCCTTGAGCATGCCATGGTTACATCAGGCGGCGTGTCCTTGAAAGAAATAGATCCGCGCACCATGGGATCACGCCTTATACAGGGGCTCTTTTTCGCGGGCGAGATCATAGAAGGTTCCGCTCCAAGCGGCGGCTACAACCTTCAGCAGGCTTTTTCGACCGGTTTTCTTGCGGGAGATAGCGCGGGAGGTCCTAAAAAGTGAAAAAGAAAATAATATTAGCGTCCGGATCAAAAGCTCGGCAGGCGCTTCTTAAACAGATAGGGCTTAGATTTTCCGTAATTTCCGTGGATGTAAAAGAAAAGAAAAACCCGGATAAGGGGTGCGCCGCGCTTGTTAAAGAAAACGCGGCGCGAAAAGCCAAAGAAGCCTCGAAGATCGCAAAAGGCATCATCATAGCGGCTGATACGGTGGTGTTCGCGGATGGAAAAATAATAGGAAAACCTGAAGACAAAAAAGACGCTAAAAAAACACTTAAGCTGCTTTCCAGAAGGCCTCAATGGGTTTATACAGCTGTAGCGGTAATTAATACGGAAACCGGAAAGATGTATATCGATTTCGAAAAAACCAAAATATACATGCGCGAAATGACAAATAAGGAAATAAACGGTTATTTTAAAAAAGTCTCGCCTCTTGATAAAGCGGGCAGTTTTGACATACAAGGGCCGGGGGCGATATTCATTGACCGCATAGAAGGCTGCTTTTATAATGTAATAGGTATTCCCTTATCAAAGCTTGTTAGTATTTTAAAGAAGTTCGGCGTTGACATCTATAAATAAAAAAAGGACAACTTATGCCATCAATGCTTATAGTGGGGGTAATAATACTTACAGGGTTCCTTTTTGGCAAAGTAGCTGAAAAAGTAAAATTACCGAAAATAACAGGCTATATCCTCGCGGGCATACTCCTGAATCCCGACCTTTTTCATGCAATGCCGCGGAATTTCGTGGATCATACGGATATCGTTACGAATATCGCGCTTGCGATCATAACATTTTCAATAGGAGGCACGCTTCTTCTTTCCAGGCTTAAGATACTCGGAAAGAAAATACTTACAATTACCGTATTCGAAGCGGAAATTACTTTTTTAGCAGTAATAGGAGGGTTGCTTTTGTCGGCTCTCTTTATGCCTGCGAAAGCCGGCGCCTGGATGACCATTTATCTACCTCTCGGGCTCCTTTTGGGCTGCCTGGCATCTCCAACGGATCCGACAGCGAACCTTGCGGTGATACACGAATACAGGGCAAGCGGCGAAGTTTCCGCTACTATCCTCGGCGTTTCCGCTTTTGACGATGCTCTGGGGCTTATCAATTACAGCTTTGCGATAGTTTTTGCTCAAGCTCTTATAACGCATACAGGCGTAAGCGTGAAAGCGTTTATTTTAGAGCCGCTCATTATAATATTTGGAGCGCTTTCCATAGGCGCTCTTTTTGGGTTCATTTTCAATGCCGTGACCAAGTTCATCGATAAAGAAACTGAAGGCGTATTCATAGTTGTTATTCTGGGAATACTTACGCTTTGCTACGGAGTATGTACTTTAGCGGGCGTGGACGAACTTCTAGCTACAATGGCTGCAGGGATGATCGTTGTGAACTTTAACCGGAAAAAAGACAGGATATTCAAAATAATAGAGCGTTATACGGAAGAGCTTATTTTTGTTCTATTTTTTACAATAAGCGGCATGCACCTTAGTTTTTCAGTTCTTTTGTCTTCAATGCACGTTATTATTTTATATATTTTATTCAGGACCATGGGAAAGATCGGAGGG
>CAZFLU010000175.1:0-2702 GCA_964519195.1 uncultured Planctomycetia bacterium
TCATTTATGAGAGCGGTTACGTTTATGTTTTCAAGGCCGTGCCTTTTAAAAGCTTTCTTTAATAGAGAAACAACGTTCTTTCCTTCAGCGCCTTTTGCCTTGAAGCCTTTCGTCCACTTTATAAGAATACCGGATGATGCGCTCTTTTGTTTTACAGGAAAAGAAAAAGTAAAACCAAGCGATCGCGTTTTGCCTAAACCTGTTTGCTTTTCTAAGGTAAATTTCTTTACAGCTTTTGCAATAAAATCAAAAAGCTCTTTTTCAGTACTTCTCATATGCTCTTTTTTTAGGGAAAATTTACGCGCCAAAACGCGTCCTTCTTTTCTTCTGCCTAATAGCTTAATTCTAAGCACTCTAAAATTAGTTCCACCGAGATCAAGCGCAAGGAATTCCCCTTTCTCCTCTCCCGTAGGCCTTTTGACGAAGGTGGGTATCATTTTAAGCGAGCTTTTACTGCCCGCGAGGCCGCGTTCCATTTCCTCGTGAAAAGCGCTTATCATGGCTTTTTGCTCTTTATCGGAAAGCTTAAAATTTTTTAAATAATTTTTTTTCAATTTTTCGCGTGGCATGCTGCGCATTTTTCAGTTTCGTTCTTCGAAAGGCATTTTCCTGTCCAGCAATACAGGCAGAGTTTTTCTTTAGGTAAGCCTATGGCCTTCACCATGTCTTCCGCGGTCTGATACCTTAGCGTGGTAACCTCTATATCCTTTGCGATCCAATCGATCATTTTCTTGTGCTTGCCGGTATTGTGGTCAACATATTCTGAAACATCCTCAATATCCCTTCCCTCAATGTCCCTTATGGCGCGCCTGGCCGCAAGCTCATTTATCGTACGCGTTGATATGTTAAACCTGCACGGGAACATTAGCGGCGGGCACGCGGGCCTTACGTGCACTTCTTTTGCTTCCGCTTCCCATAATTTATTTATTGTAAAATTCTTAAGCTGCGTCCCCCTTACTATTGAATCGTCGCAAACAATTATTCTCTGCCCTTTTATTATATCCCGTATGGGTATGAGCTTCATCTTGGCTATCGCGTTGCGCATTTCCTGCGAAGGAGGGGTATAGCTTCTGCCGTATCCCGGCGTATATTTTACAAGGGGCCTCCGGTATGGTTTTCCTGATTCCATGGCGTAACCGATCGCGTGAGCTGTGCCCGAATCAGGCACGCCTGCCACAACATCGCTTTTTATATCAGTATCTTTCTTCGCCAGGAGCCTGCCGCTCCTTTCCCTTACGATCTCCACGTTTATGCCTTCATAAGTTGAGGCTGGAAAACCTGTATATATCCATAAAAACGCGCAAATTTGGCTTGTTTTTCCGGCTTTTCTTTTTTCTTCCATGCCGCTTTCATTTATCAAAATGATCTCGCCCGGGCCTACGAACTTTACTATCTCAAAACCTGTGTTAGGGAACGCGCTTGTTTCAGAAGTAACGGCAAAACCCTGTTCGCCTTTTCCTATGACAAGCGGCGTATAACCTGACCTGTCCCTTGCGGCGTATATCCCGTCTTCATGCAGGATAAGCACCGAACAGGAGCCTTTTATTGAATCAAAAACGTTTTCAATACCCTTCACCATGTCGGCGCCTTGATTGATAAGCTTTGCTATGAGCTCCGCGGAATTAACGCTCTTTCTGGAAAGCTCGCTGAACGAGACCCCGTTATTAAGAAGGCTCTTCGCAAGCTCTTCTTTGTTCTCTATGAAGCCGTTCAAGGCAACCGCGAAAGGCCCGAACTTTGAATTAAGATAAATGGGCTGCTCTTCGGAAGCGCTTATAACGCCTATACCTTTATTTCCTTTCATTTTTTTAATATCTTCGAAAAATTTTGATTTGAACTGGGTCTGGCTTATATCGTGTATCTGTCTTGAAAATTCATTTCCAAGTACCGCTATACCACCATATTCCGTACCGAGATGCGAATGATAATCCGTTCCGTGAAAAACAATATTCACGCAATCATTTTTTGAAACCGCTCCGAAAATACCGCTCATTTATTTTCTCCTAACTTAAATATAGGAGCGCTTTTTCTTTTATGCTCCGAGATAGCCATCATCTTTTTTACTTTTTCCAGGATCTTTTTATCTATTATTTTTTCGTTACCCTTTTCTATAGCTTCAAGCGCCGCGTCTAAATTCTCATATGTAAGCCCTATTTCTTCTTCATCTGTCTGGCCGCGCCACAAACCGGCTGATGGCGGCCTTTCTATTATTTCAGTTGGTATCCCTATACCGGAAGCAAGTTTTCTGACGTCTCTTTTATAAAGATCGGCTATAGGAAGTATATCGACGCCGCCGTCACCATATTTAGTAAAATATCCTATAAGCAGCTCGCTTTTATTACCCGTACCTGCCACAACATAATTGAATATATTAGCGAAATAATAAAGGGTCATCATTCTAAGCCTGGGCTTTAAGTTCGCGATAGCCAGGTCGTTCCCTTTCGGATATAACTTAATAAGTTCGTTGAACACATTACCCAGTTCTATCTTCTCTGTTCTGATCTTAAATTTTTTAGCAAAATCAATTGCGTGTTTTTCGTCATCCGTATGACTATCGCAAGGCATGAGAACACCTAATACATTATGTCCGAACGCCAATTGCGCGAGGCGCGCGACAACAGCGGAGTCTATTCCGCCGCTTAGTCCCACTACAACGCCTTTTTTACACGCTTTCTCAACTTCTTTTTTTATCCAGGCCGGTA
>CAZFLU010000176.1:0-1185 GCA_964519195.1 uncultured Planctomycetia bacterium
TATAATTGTTGTAAATTCAGCTTGTCCTTTATGCTGCGAGGCGGCAATAAGCGTACTTGTTTCTCTTTTAATATCTAATTTTTCAGATTCCCAGCCTAAGATCGGGTCTTCACTACCCTTCAGAATCTTGCATTTCAGTTTATCATCTAATTTGACGCTGATCTTAATGCCGCTATTTTCCGCTTCATATAAATTTTTACCTATTTCTTTAACGCCGCACTCACTTTTAAAATGAAAATACTGCTCAATAAGATGGCTATTCTTTGCTTCTAAAATATCTTTAACAAAAAGTTTT
Organism: uncultured Planctomycetia bacterium; assembly: GCA_964519195.1. Classification (GTDB taxonomy): domain Bacteria; phylum Omnitrophota; class Gorgyraeia; order JABMRN01; family RBG-13-46-9; genus CAZFLU01. The sequence continues at coordinate 296 of CAZFLU010000176.1, forward strand.
TTTTCTTTCTTATCAAGCCTAAGTTCTCTTTTATGAGTAACAGGATCTTTAAGCCTTCTATAGCCGTCATGATAGGCTCTTACGGCATCATATTCAGAATTTGAATTATAATTCATTAGTTTCGCGTTAGCTTTACGCAGCCACATAAAATCTCCGCCCATTATTGATTGATCCTCTTTATCTATTCGAACTGTGTTATGAGAAGATGTACCGCGAAAATAATCGCGCCGGTCTTTATTAGTGTGATAAGCATAAGTTCCGGGATCTATTAAAAATTCTCGCCCTCCTACGCTTAAGGTAAAACTTAAAGCATCCGCGTGCCCGTGAGCTGCTATTGATAAGTATCCAAGCATGCCGGCATCAAAAACACATTTGATCTCATCCATTGCATCATCATTCATAGATAATATATAATAACCGCCTTTTTGAAATTGCTTAGCCGGGAGGTATTCTTTTTCTTTTAAATTATTAAAAGCATTAACTCCTTCTGTTCCCGTAAGCCATATGGATCTCTCCTCTACTTTTTTGCGTTTTCTTTTAAAATCGCCTCTCTTAAAAAGAATCGCTCCAAGAGAAAGAGCTGAAAGAGCCTCATCCCCTCTCGTAGTTTCTCGAAAGGTTAACACGCGCCCATCGTCAGAATCACCTATATTTGGAATATTATTACCGGCGTCCATAAGAGAATATAAGAAATCCATCATCTTCTCCGCTCTATCCCAGAATCTTACCGGGAAATCTATATTATTACGTTTCCCTAAAATGGCGGCTATTAAAAATAAATCCAGAACAAACATCTCATATGCTACTGCTTCTTCTTTATTTACCCCGTCAGAGAAGTTTTGTTTTTCCATTTCATTGATCAATATATTATCTGATAGCTTTTGCCATTT
>CAZFLU010000176.1:1195-2692 GCA_964519195.1 uncultured Planctomycetia bacterium
CATTTGTCATGATAGCCTTCAAAAGGCCATAAAATTGAACTTATAAAAAGCCCGCCGGCTTCTCCGATGAGATGGTTATTTGCCGAAGAAAACTTTGAAAAATTCCGGCTTATATGAAAAGAATGTTCGTAAATACTCCGAAGCCATCTATTCTTAAATTCTTCATCTTTATCGCCTATTAATATCCATGCCCAGCTCCATGAAATAAGCCTCATAGCGCATTCAAGGCCGCTTATCCAATTTACGCCTACGCCATAGGGGTTTTCTTTTATCCAGCTTTCTATTTCCTGGATAATTTCATCCTTGCAGGCCCCTTCGCCTGTCAGATAATACTCTTTTGCGAGAACAACAAGATGCTGATGCCTGTTAAGTTCCCATATATATTTAATGTCTCCTACAACATTATTGTCTTTATGATCTATCTTCTCACTTTTTTTTCGGGGAGCCACAATGTTATTTTTATAATCCTTGTGCCAATTTATATCTTTTCCGAGATAATGGTCCTTGAGAGCAAAAAAGGAGAATTTATGGCGAAGTATATTTTTTGCTTCATTTTGATTAATTAAAGCATTATCTTTAATTAACGAAACTATTTTATCTTTATCGTTAAGATCAAAATACCAGGAAGGTCTTACGCCTCTAAGCCTGGGCTGCCTTTTAGGTAAGTTCTTTCCTAAAAAACCTGCTCTTTTTAAAGCCCTGTAAATTACCTCAAGAGGCGACATAAGACTTAATCTGTTAAAAAACCACATAACCTTATTCATTGCCGTCTTTCTTAAATATTCTGATCCTATCGGATTTTTTTAGTATGGTCCAGTTCCCAACCTTGATACCATTTTTTAGTCTTGTTATATCAGGAAAAGATCCATTCTCACTGAACCCTGTTACAATAACATTTATAAACTCTGTTCTTCTTTTTGCTCTCTTATCTTGCAGCTCAATTCGCCAGCTCCCGCCTTTTTCATCTTCTACAGCCCGGATCAAAAGAGTTTGCGGCTGTATCACATAATCCCTAAGCCTTGCGTCTTTGTTTTGTATATCTATGACATTATCATTTATTATAGGTTTCTTAAAAGAGTGTAAAAGCCATGTTTTAATATACTCTTTTCTGGTTGAAACTACATCATCAATTACCACTATTACAGGTTTATCCCACCCTTTTACTTTCTTAAGCCATAAAAAATATCTTTTAAATAACTGACATTTCTTTTTTGAATACGCTTTTGTCGCATCCCCAACCACAAGAGCATAATAAGAATTATTTTCTACTAATTTTGCATTTCCTATCTTAAATCTTTTACTCTTGAGGTCTTTTACTGAATGAGGATATACAGCTTCCTCGCTTATGAATCTCTGCCCTCCATTATTAGAGGCCCTTTTATTTAAAATAATGAATTTCTCATTAGGATCTTTAATAAGCACAGTATTATGCGCTATGGTCCGGATATAATAATTGAGCCAGTGCTCTGACCCGTAAGAGTCATAGATGCCGCTGTC
>CAZFLU010000177.1:0-2666 GCA_964519195.1 uncultured Planctomycetia bacterium
TATCATTTGAAAGAACTATGGCTTCGCTTGGTGTTTTATTCATTTTCCAGTTGCCCGCGATTATGGGTTTACGCATTGTGTCCTTTCTATTTATCCTGTAAAGCGGCTATGCCGGGAAGGGGTTTTCCTTCCAAGTATTCAAGAGAGGCCCCGCCGCCTGTTGATATGTGGCTCATCTTGCCGGCCAGCCCGAGATTATTTATCGCAGCAGCGGTGTCCCCGCCGCCTATAACCGTTGTGGCCTTCAAGCCTGATATAAATTTCGCTATGGCCGCGGTTCCTTTGCTGAACGGTTTAAGCTCAAAATATCCTACAGGCCCGTTCCACACAATAGTTTTCGATGTTTTTAATATATCCTCGAATTTTTTTATGGTTTTCGGCCCTATGTCAAGCCCTATCCATCCGTCAGGGATGTGCTCTTTTACTAACTTTACCCGCGTCTTGGCAGTAATGGCCCTTGCCACGACGTGATCTTCCGGCAGGAATATGCTTACATTATTATCCCTGGCTTTCTCGAAAATATCATTCGCGACACTAACATTATCTTCTTCGATCCGTGAGCTTCCTATTCCTTTAAGGCGCGATTTAAGAAAAGTGTAAGCCATGGCCCCGCCGATCAGGAGATGATCTATTTTCGGAAGCATGTTCTCTATAACAGCTATTTTATCCGAAACCTTGGCCCCGCCGAGCATGAGGCTAAATGGTTTTTCCGGATCGTGAAGCACTTTATCAAAATACGCGATCTCTTTCTCGACCAAAAACCCCATTCCGCCCGGAAGATATTTTGTAACGCCTTCCGTGGAAGCGTGGGCCCTGTGGCAGGTGCCGAAAGCGTCGTTTACAAACACTTCTCCGAGATCTGCCAATTTCTTGGCAAAATCAGGGTCATTCTTGGTTTCTTCCTTGTGAAACCTTAAATTTTCAAGAAGGATAACGTCGCCGTCTTTCATTTCGCGTACCGCGCTTGATACTTCCGCGCCGATACAGTCAGGCATCATTTTCACGTTCTTACCTAGAAGCTTGGAAAGCCTTTCAGCGCAGGGCTTAAGCGACATTTCCGGTTTTATCTCTCCCTTTGGCCTTCCTAAGTGGCTCATGAGTATTAATTTCGAGGGAGCCTCAAGCGCGTATTTAATGGTGGGCAGCGCGCTTTTTATTCTGGTATCATCGGTGATCCTGCCTTTTTCATCTAGCGGAACATTAAAATCAACGCGCATTAAAAGGCGTTTTCCTTTTATATCAATGTCTTTTATGGTTTTTTTCACCCCGCCCTTCCTTTCTACAGAAATATCATTATTTCTTTTTTGAAGGGCGGGGTTCATTCCCGCCCTCCGAATTTAATGTGAGTTATATAGTATACTAATATTTTAATATTATGTCAATGCGCTATCTTCGCGTAAAGGCCCTTGTATTCATTCGCCGACCTTTCCCACGAAAAATCAAGCTTCATTACGCGTTTTACTATTTTTATCCACTCTTCTTTATTTTTATAAAGCTCAACCGCTCTTTTTATGGCGTCAACAAGTTCTGCTTTGGTCGCATTTTTGAATTTTATGCCGTTGCCCTTTTCCCTGTCCTCATAAAGGTCTATCACAGTGTCATCCAGCCCTCCGGTGGCCCTTACTATAGGAAGCGTTCCGTAACGCATGCTGTAAAGCTGATTAAGTCCGCAGGGTTCATATCTTGAGGGCATGGCGAACATGTCGGAACCCGCTTCTATCTTGTGCGCAAGCGCGTTATCGAACTTTATAAGGCACGCCATGTTATCCGGATAATGCCTGCCTACCCCCCGGCACATGTTGTTATATTTCTCATCGCCTGTTCCAAGAAGGACCAGGCACGCTCCCATTTTTTTTATCTCATCGGCAGCGCTTATAATAATATCTATTCCCTTTTGTTCGGCAAGCCTTGATATGACACCGATCAACGGTTTAGGCATATTATCTTCCGAAAGGCCCGCCACTTTTAAAAGGTCCCGCTTGCACTCTTCTTTGCCGCCGGTGTTTTCAGGAGTGTAATTCATGACCAGGTTTTTATCAACTGCCGGGTCCCAATCAGTATAATCGGCGCCGTTAATTATGCCGTAAAGGTCCTTTTCGCGCATTTTTAATATGCCGTCCATGCCGCATCCGAACTGGCGCGTCAATATTTCTTCGGCGTACTTCTTGCTTACCGTGCTTACGGCTGAAGAATACACTATTCCCGCTTTGAGGAACGATACTTTATTGTAATATTCGATACCGTTCATGTGATAGAACTTTTTTGGAACGGATATTTCTTTTAATACTTTTTTCGGGAACAGGCCCTGATACCCTATATTATGGATGGTAAAGAGCGTTTTAATACCGGACTTTTTTAGTTTTAAGTATAACGGAACGAGCCCTGTTTGCCAGTCATTGCAGTGAATAATATCGGTTTTAGGTCTTTGCCCCGCGGCAACGTTCGCTACGGCCTCGCTGAAATATGAGAACCTAAGATGATTATCAGCGTAATCGCCTTCCGGGTTTCCGTAAAGATTTTCCCTGTCGTAATATTTATCGTTTACGACAAAAATATACTCTATGCCTTTAGCCGCGTGCTTCAGGAATGAAAAATTGCCAAGTTTAAAAGCCTCGGACGTAATACCAAGGCTTTTAACGCTTTTATAAAAAGGCAGGATGACCGTA
>CAZFLU010000178.1:0-2656 GCA_964519195.1 uncultured Planctomycetia bacterium
TAACGACTACCGCGTTCCTGTCAAATCTAAGAGATGATCCGTCCGGCCTTTTTATGGGAAATGCCGTTCTCACTACGACGCCTTTTACGACTTCGCCTTTTTTCACTGCCGCGTCCGGCGTGGACTCTTTAATATTGCAGGTCACTATGTCGCCGATCTCGGCGTTAAGTTTTCCGTGCCGTCCGATTACGCCTATCAGAGAAGCCTTTTTTGCTCCCGTATTATCGGCAACGTCAAGAATTGTGCGCATTGATATCATTTTTTTTGCCCTTCTTAGGCTTAAGCCGATTTTCTTACGATCTCGATCAGGCGCCACCTTTTATCTTTTGAAAGCGGCCTTGTTTCCTTTATTCTTACGGTGTCGCCTGTTTTCGCTGAATTTTTTTCGTCGTGCGCCTTGAATTTGCTGAACCTTACTACATATTTTTTAAAAACAGGATGCAGCGTTCGGTGTGTTGTTTTGACAACAATGGTTTTATTCATCTTGTCGCTTATGACAACCCCTTTAAGTTCTTTTCTGAGGTCCTGACTATTATTTTTTTGCATTTTCCTTCTCCCTGAGTATCGTGCTACACCTGGCGATATCCCTGCGTATCTCTCGTATCTTATGGGGCTTTTCAACTCTTCCGGATTTTTTTTCGAACCTTAGTTTAAAAAGCTCTTCCTGCAATGAGGCTATTTTCGACTCTATTTCCTGTTCTGTCATGTTGCGTATATTCTCGGCCTTTGCTGGCATATCAATGTCCTCTTGTTATGAATTTCGTGCGTATGGGCAGCTTGTGGGACGCAAGGCGCATGGAATCCTTGGCCAGGTCCGCCGGTATCCCTTCCATTTCAAAAAGAATACGCCCGCGTTTTACAACCGCGACCCAATGTTCCGGCGCGCCCTTACCTTTTCCCATTCTTGTTTCAGCGGGTTTCTTGGTAACCGGCCTGTCCGGAAATATCCGGATCCAAACTTTTCCGCCCCGCCTCGTATTTCTCATGAGCGCAACACGCGCGGCTTCGATCTGGCGGTCTTTTACCCAGCCGTTTTCGAGCGCCTTAAGACCAAACTCCCCGAAATTAAGCTCTGAAGCCGCAAGGCTCACACCTTTTCGCCTGCCGCGCTGGGCCTTTCTGTATTTAACGCGTTTTGGCATTAGCGCCATTTTGCTCTCCTCGTGTATAGCGGGCCCTGTCTATATTAAGTCTTTCGCCTTTATAAGCCCATACCTTTACGCCTATCAGTCCGTATGTAGTATGAGCCTCTGCAAAACCGTAGTCTATGTCTGCGCGAAGCGTCTGGAGCGGTATCTTTCCGTATCTCATAGTTTCTTTTCTTGCGATCTCGGCTCCTCCGAGCCTTCCGCCTACTTTTATCTTCATTCCCTCGCAACCGGCGTCTTTTGCCATCTGAAGCGCCTTTTTCAGGGCCCTGCGGAAGGGCATCCTTTTTTCAAGCTGAAGCGCTATGTTCTCGGCAATGAGCTGAGCTTCCGTAGAAGAGTCCTTTATCTCTTTTATGTCAATAAAAACCTGCACTTCGCTTCCAACCATGGACTGGACGGCCTCTTTTAATGCCTCTATCTCGGCTCCTCGCCGGCCGATCACAACTCCCGGCCTTGCTGTAAATATCAGGATCCTTATGCGTTTACCGGTCCTCTCTATCTCTATATTCGATATGGCGCCGCCGGAGAGCTTTGTTTTTATGAACTTTTTGAGCCTCTGGTCTTCTATGAGAAATTTATGAAAATTTTCTTTCTTCGCGAACCAGCGCGATCTCCAGTCCTTTATTATTCCTACCCTGAACCCGTACGGGTGTACCTTTTGTCCCATTAAACAGCCCTCTTTTTTATTTCTTTTTTAGTTTTAGGCTCTTTTATTTTTTTCTCTTTTTTCTGCTCGTCAAGCTCCATTATAACGTGGCTTGTCCTTTTTCTTATACTGCCCGCCCGTCCCATGGTCATTGCGCGGTATCTTTTTAAAGACGGCCCCTGATTTACTTCGATCCGCGATATATAAAGATCTTCAACGCTCACTTTTTTATCAGGCATCCGCTTGGCATTGCTTATTGCTGACTGCAGGACGCTTTTTAAAATAAGCGCGCCTTTTTTGTTTGCGTTCAGCAGAACATAATTCGCTTCATCAACGTTTTTCCCGGAAATAAGACGCGCGATAGGCTGCAGTTTTTTCGCGGAAATGCGCAAATATTTTTCAAGGGCCCTGGAAACCATATTATGTTTTCTCCAATGAAACTTCTGTGGCCGCGCCATGCTTTCTGAAAGACCTCGTGTGCGCGAACTCTCCCAGTCTGTGCCCCACCATGTTTTCGGTTACGAATACGGGCAAGAATTTTTTCCCGTTATGCACCATCAACGTTACGCCTACGAAGTCAGGAGGTATGGTAGAACGCCTGGCCCAGGTCTTGATAGGTTTTTTCTCTCTGGACTTGATCATTTTCTGGACCTTTATCAGCAGTTTTTCGTCAATAAAGGGGCCTTTTTTTGTTGAGCGTGACATTAATTACTTTCTCCTTTTTACGATATATTTATCCGACCTTTTTGGTTTACGTGTTTTTAGCCCTTTCGTGATCTTTCCCCAAGGAGTTGTAGGGTGCCTGCCGCCCGAAGACTTTCCCTCTCCTCCACCCATCGGATGGTCTACAGGGTTCATT
>CAZFLU010000179.1:0-2656 GCA_964519195.1 uncultured Planctomycetia bacterium
TTCTTCGAGTTTGGCCATTCTCCTAGGCGTTAAGGGCCCTGCAGTTTTCATGCTGCCTCTTGCTCCGGTAAATTTTATAGTTCGCAAAAGTTCTGAAAGCGAACTATAATTCTCGTGATGGAGCTCTTCTTTTATTTTGACATTCTTGAAAATTTTACTCATGATAGGCCCCAACTGTTCTTTTCCCGGGAAAAAACTCGCGGATATTTTCAGGTTTTTTTCGTATAGCCTTGACAATGCCTTATTAAGCTCAAGAAATGTGCGCGGCCCGAAAATGCTGAACGCCATGCTTCCTTTTTCCGCCAGCCAGTTACTATATAAAAAAAGGCTTTTCTCCGGCTCTCCAAGCCATTGGAGGCTGCTATTTGACGATACAAGATCGAATTTCTTCTTAAATTTAAATTCTTCCGCGTCCGCGACTATGAACTCTACGCCCTCAAGTTTATTTTTGGCAACGTTAACCATGTTTTCCGATATATCAAGCGCTGTTATACCGGCGCCGGGGAAGGAACCCATCAGGCGCCTGGTGAAATTACCTGTACCGCAGCCAATATCAAGAATGCTGTTAAAGCGCTCGCCTTTCCCTATGAAGCCGATAAGTTTTTCCGCGCAGCTATCCTGCACTTTTGAATAAAAGTCATATTTACAGGCGTGTTTTGAAAAATTCTCCGCTATAACAGATTTGTTTATCATATATATTTTTCCGCTCCGCTACTAAGAAATGCCATGTGCCCCGCTTCCTTTATACATGCGAGTTCCGCCTGCGGAAGGGCTTCTTTAATGTCTACTGCTTCACTAAACGGGGCTATCAGGTCTTTTTCGCCGTGAATGATCTTTATGTTATTAACACTCGAAAGCGCTTCAGGATCAATTTCGCTTTTACCTAGATGATCCAGGGTTTCAATAAGGTGATCAAGCTCGATATCGTTGCAATATGTTTTCAGCAGGTTTTTCCTGAACCAACGCATGTCTTCCCCGGAAGCGAAGCATTGTGAATAAAATTTATATAAATATCCTTTTTTATTTTTTTTTAACAGCTTTTTTATCTCTTGCAGGACGCCTTTATCATATCTTTTCCTTATACCTATTAAAATAAGCTTATCGATCATATCCGCGTGTTTTGAGGCGAAATCCGCGGCCAGAAAACCCCCTAATGAAAAACCCAATATGCTTATCTTATTTATCTTTCTTTTCTCCAGCGCGCCAAGAAGCTCTTTTTCAAAATTCGCGGGATAAAAAACCTCCGGCAATATGTAATTAAGCTCAAGGTCAAGCGGTTCGAATATTCTGCTATCCGTGGCCCAGCCGGGAACCATCAAGATATCCGATCCTTTGCCCCTCTTTATAAATTTAAAGCGCGTTGATCTCTTTGATGTCATTCAGGAACCTTTCTAAAGTGACTCTATCGTGATCATATGTTATGGATAATCTTATGCGGCTTTCTCCGGGTGGGACCGTGGGGGGCCTTATGGGAAGAACGAAATACCCGCGCTCCCTAAGCATGTCGCTCATTTTCACGGCTTTTTTATTTTCACCTAATATGACCGGAACGATCTGCGACTCGCCCCTTACCGTAAAGCCCATGCTTTTTAGTTTTTCTCTTAAAAATTCGGAACTTCTTATCAGCTCTTCTCTTCGAAAAGGCTCCTTTTCCACTATGTCTAACGCGGCCATGTTCGCGGCTATTACAGGCGGCGGCAGAGCCGTAGAATAGATAAAGGCCCGAGAGGAATTTATAAAAAAGGACCTGAATATTTCCGAACAGGCCACATACGCCCCGAAGCTTCCCAATGCTTTGCTAAAAGTACCCATTATAAGGTCTACTTTATCAGCCAGGTTATGCTGCTCGGCCAGTCCGCTTCCATTTTTCCCGAATATACCCGTTGCGTGGGCTTCGTCTATCATAAGATAAGCCTTATGCTTTTCCTTTAATTCCGCTATCCTAAAAAGAGGCGCCGCGTCCCCGTCCATGCTGAAAATGCTTTCTGTTATTATAAGCGCGCTCTTGAACTTGCTTCTTTCTTTTTTCAGAAGTTCCTCCAGGTGAACCGTATCGTTGTGCCTGAACCTGAAAAGCCTGGCCCCGGAAAGCGTTACCCCGTCCATTATGCTGGCGTGGCTTAACCTATCCGAAAAAACAGCGCTGTGGCGCGAACATATCGCGCTTATTATCCCTATATTTGCCTGATAACCGGTGTTAAATATAAGAGCGCTCTTTTTTTGTTTAAATACCGCTGTCTTTTTTTCCAGCTCGTGATAAAGTTCGGAATCTCCGCTTAGAAGCCTTGACGCGGAAGCGCCGGCGCCCCATTTATCAATGTTCTCTTTTATTGCTTTTTTGATAAAGGCGTGTCCGGATAGGCCAAGATAATCATTGGAGGAAAAATCCACATATTCTTTTCCCGATATAAATATCTTGCCTTTTTTTCTTAACGAAGCGGGCCTTAAGAACCTTAAAAGCCCGTCTTTTTCTCTTGTTTTAAGGAACTTGTTTATTTCTTCCATATTTGCTTAACTTCTTCGATAAGCCGATGGTCACTTTTTATGTCCCGGCCCTTCACGGTAAGATAGCCGCCTATCAGCATGCCCGTGGCTCCTGCCATGAACGCCATTGCCTGAAAATCATTCAGAACGCTTTCCCTGCCGGCGGCTATTT
>CAZFLU010000180.1:0-2636 GCA_964519195.1 uncultured Planctomycetia bacterium
AATTGCGCGTGAACCTGTTTATCAACTTTCATGCCTATCTGCTTTTCTTTTTCCTCCGAGGTATTAAAGATATCATCGATAGCGTCTGCGTGCAGTTTTTGGAGAGCCAAAAGTTGGTATCCGCTGATAAATATCGTTAAAATGACTATATTAAAAAATTTTCTTCTCATGTCATATCACCCGAATATACCTTTTGCTTTATCGCGCGACCGGGCTTGTTTGTAATCGGAAAAGTCGATTATTGTGACATCGGGCCTTTTTGCGTGCAGCTTCTTAGCTTCGCCGGAAAACTCGGAAATACGCGTTGCTATATATTTAAATCCCGTGCCGCACGCCGGGCATTTCACGGAATCGATGGGAATGCTGATCTCTTTGCAATTAGCGCAGTCTCCGCTAATTGAACCCGCGATCAGAAGGTTCGCCTTCACGGCTTTTATGTCCAATTCCTGCCACACCCTTATAAAATGCCTGTCCTTATTCATATATGTTTAGTATATCATAAAGGACATTACCTTGACAAATTTAATTATATAATGTATATTTAAAGCATAATATTACCATATAAGGGGGTGTTGAATGAAACGAATAATCGCAATACTAATTATCGTAGCAGTAATACCTAGCATGAACGCGTTTGCCATATCCAAGAACGAGCCCTTAAAACAGCTCGGAAAAGGCATGGACAACGTGCTTTATGGAACTCTGGAATCTCCGGATAACATAACCGGAAAAACAGAAGGACAAAAGGCTTTTTCAAAAACTACAGACGCAACCAAGGATGACGTCGGAAGGGGTATAGCGCGCGTTATAGGCGGGATATGGCAGATAGCCACTTTCTGGTACCCTACTGACACGGATGCTAAGCCGATGAAAAAACGCTGATAGCGTTAAGGCTAATTTAATATAATTTCCGCCAAGTTTATTTATTTGACTTGGCGGAAATTTTTTTGAGGAAATCTTTTAGTAAAAGCGTGTTTAAAATGTCTTTTTTCTCCAACCAGCCTCGTCTCGCAACGCTGACACCATACGCCATGTTAGAGAATTGGTCATTTGTGTGTGTATCAGTAGATATACCGACCATAACTCCTAATTCCTTAGCTTTTCTTGATGTATTATCATCAATGTCCAATCTTTCCGGATACGCGTTTATCTCAATGAACGTTCCGGTATCTTTAGCGCTCTTAAGTACTTTTTCCATGTTTATCTCGTAGGGCTCTCTTGTACCGAGAAGCCGCCCTGTCGGATGAGCTATCATGTTTACGTATTTATTTTCCATTGCCTTTATTATCCTGAAGGTTATTCTGTCCGAAGGCTGCTTAAATCCGGCATGGATAGCCGCGATGACAAAATCAAGCTGGCGAAGCACGCTGTCGTCATAATCAAGGCTTCCGTCATTCATTATGTCCACCTCGGCCCCTGCCAGGAGCCTGAAAGTTCTTTTGCCCGATAACTTTTTATTTATCTTTCTGATCTTCTCTATTTTAGCGAATAAGTCTTTTTCCGTAAGCCCATGGGCGATCTTAAGGGATTTGGAATGATCCGTAACAACTATGTATTCATACCCCATGCCGCGCCCTGCCTGGGCTATTTCGTTAAGGGCGAGCACACCATCGCTGTATTCTGAATGCACGTGAAGGTCGCCTCTTATGTCCTTAAGCTCAACAAGGTTTGGAAGCTTGCTCCTGGACGCAAGTTCTATCTCTCCCCTATCTTCTCTCATCTCTGGCGGAACGTAATCAAGGCCGAGGGTTTTATATATACCTTCTTCGTCAGAACCGGCTATTTTCCTATTTCCCTTAATTTTAAAAACACCATATTCATTTATTTTAAGTTTTCTGGCGACTGCCATCTTCCTTAGCCGCACATTATGTTCCTTGGAACCCGTGAGATAGCAAAGCGCCGCTCCGTAGCTTTCAGGCTCAACAACCCTAAGGTCAACCTGAAGGCCGTCCTTTGTTATGACAGTTGATCTGGTGGGGCCGTGAAGAAGGACTTCTTTTACCTCGGGAAGTTTCACGAATTTTTCCATGATCTTTCTCGGCTTATCAGAAGTTGCCAATATATCGATGTCCCTTACGGTTTCTTTCCTCCTGCGCAAGGAACCCGCTTCCTGTATTTGTTCAGTTTCAGGCATGTTTCGAAGCGCGCTTATCATGCTTTCCGCTACCTTGAGCGCGGCATCGAGCGTATATTTTCCTTTCGACTTTTTTAAAAAATCTATCCCCCTTAAGATATTGGAAATAGTTTTCTCTTTTATGCCCTCGGCGGCCTCTATCTTTCCGGATCTCGCTTTTCTTTCAAGGTCGCTTATGTTCTTTATTTTGAATTTTTCAGCAAGGACCTTCGCTGTCTTCGGCCCGATGCCCGGAACGTTCATAAGTTCAAGAACATTTCCCGGAGATTCTTTTTTAAGTTCTTCGTAAAATTCTATTTTGCCCTTTTCTGTATATTCTTTTATTTTTCCGGCAAGGTCCTTCCCTATACCCGGCAGGTCCAGAAGCGCGTCTTTTTCTATAAGCTCAGACACGTCATCCTTAAGAGTCTCCATTGTTTGCGCGGCCCTGCGGTACGCGCGCACCCTAAACCTGTTTTCGCCTTTTATTTCCAGGATGTCGGCTATGTTATTAAAAATCTCC
>CAZFLU010000181.1:0-2625 GCA_964519195.1 uncultured Planctomycetia bacterium
TGACCATAGAAGAAGTAAGGGATAATATCCTAGAGGCTATGACGCGATACGTTGAAGAGCCTTATGTAAGCGTCGCGATCATAGAATATAGAAGTAAGATATTCTACGTCATGGATGAAATTGGAGTTACGCCTTATAACATAACAAGGGCCAACTTTACTTTAAGAGATGCGCTTTTTGTAGCTGATTGGGGCTCGAACAGGGCGCTCGGAAGAGTACTCGTGATAAAACCCGATGAACTGCATCCCGTAGTTAAAAAAGTAGATACATTTGATATTATTTACAGAGGCAAGCTCGCTAATAATATAAAAATAGGAGATGGAGATGTTATATATATTCCTATGACTGCGGCTTCGAAGATAACTCAAACCATACAAGATTCACTTTCGCCAGTTAAGGCTATTCGGGATCTTAGGGATGAATGGATCGACATGAGATGGAATAAAGACCAAGGCTGGAGTAACGTTGGAAGGATACCCAGAAACAAGGAACTGCAGATACAGTATAGGGCGGAAACCGCAGAAGGTCAATAGGCTATCTATTAGCAGGCAGCACTAAGATTTTATCCCCTTCCCTTATATCATTTATCGAATAACGGAATTTTATATCACTTATTAACGCAGCGGAAAGTTTATAACGCACGCTTATAACCTCAGCAGAAGCTATCTCTTTATCGTCTTTTAACACTATACATTGATCTCCCTCTTTTACCTTATCCATCCTACCTAGATTAAAAGCGATGAGATTGTATTTTTTATTAACGGAAACCACATCACCTGTCGTTGTTCCAGAAACAGAGGGCATAGACGGGGCCTCTTCATATATTATATCCGGAGAATCTTTTTTTGTTACTACAATAGGTTTAAGGTCAATTATATTTCCGGATTTTATAGCATTAATTTTATAAAGGGCCTCTTCTAAAACTCTTCTTATGTTCTCGTTAGGCTCTTCTGCAATTGCTTCTTCTATTTGCGTGGCAAGAGATCCGCTCTCAAGCTCTGAAATCTTTTCAGAAAGCAGGGCGTTTTCTTCTCTTAAAAAGTCAAGTTCTTCAGCGTGCTTTCCTTGTATTTTTCTATTTACTTCTTTTACGGTCTTGATCTCTGTCTCAAGCGACTCTTTAGCACGTTCCAGGAACATTATCGCGCTTGTTTTCTCGGAAAGCTCTGTTTCTATATTTGAAAGGGTGTCTTTCAATGACATATTTTCTTTAATAAGAACGGCTTTTTCTTCATTAAAGGTTTCTTCCATTTTTTTAAGATGCTGGAAAGATGCCCACGCAAGTATTATAAAAAGTATGCAAAGCGCAATAAGCACAATCTCAACAAGCCTGTTTTTATATTCCATTTATTTCTATCCCCATTTCTTCACGCGTGCGCCCGCCCCAGTAAATATTTTCGGTTTCGACATTTTTTTCTATACGCTCTATGCCGGCAACCGTAAGATCCCAGTCTCTTATGCGGAATATAGAAAATAAATCGGGATCACCAAAAATTCTATTTATAAAATCTCTCGCGCCACGTCCTTTTATGGTTATAGCGCTTTCCGATACATTAAATTCATCTACAGTAATAGGAAGACGCGAATCTTTTAATATGTTCATGCAAATCGTGGTTACAGTATTAAGTTTTTCGACAGAATATGGCTTCGCATCAACATAGAGCTCTCTAAAAACTATCTTTGGTAGTTTGCTTTCGGAATCTATTTCAAATACAAAACTACCTCTTAGCGTTAGGTCTTCGGTTTTTATTGGAAACTTGCCATGCCCTAGGCTCATAATACCATTAAATGCAATTTCTCCACCGTCAAGGAATTTTAAGTTAAGGTTTTTTAAATCAAACAAAAACTCGCTATTGATAAGCCAAGGGAACTCATTGGATAAATAATTATTAAGAGACGCATTGATTTTATCCTCTGTTAGCGTAACTCCAAAATTTGTTCTTTTTATGAGAAGCCTTCCCAGTGTTCTTATAGATCTTTCGTAATCAAGTTTTGAGTCTTTGACTGTTTCAAGTAGCACAAAACTCGCAAAAAAGTTTAACCTTGTAAAAAAATCCTGGAACAAAGTTAATGTGTCATATCGGGGGTCAGGAGAAAATTCGCTTTGTGGAAATTTTTCTTTATACAAGCTATATATTCTTTCTACCTCAGAAGATCCAGCAATATCTTCAACATCTAGAGAAAAACCTAAAAATTCATAACTTGATTTGCTTAATCTTTGAACCATGCGCTTGGACCCAAAACCTTTGGCAGATATTTTCCCTTCAGCCATAGATATTTCAGTTATTGTTACGGGAAAATATTTTTTGGATATATACATTATGCCATCTATAGTATTATTTATTAAAAACGGAAGTATCGGAATATTTTGTATTATAGCTTTTGTGATAACAGGCCTGAGGCTTCCATTTGTACTTATCTCGAGCCTGCCTTCTCCTTCGGCATCAACGTTAAATTTACCCATCGTAATCCTTCCGGAGGCTGCCGCAGAACCTTCTTTCAAAACTATGTCAGTTCCTTTTATATCTACCCACAGGTTTCCCACTGTGTCCGGAAGCTCTGTTTTTAACCTCAGCTCGTGATGCAGCGGGAGCCCGTCGACGTTCGGTCGCGGCGGTCTTTCCC
>CAZFLU010000182.1:0-2615 GCA_964519195.1 uncultured Planctomycetia bacterium
AAACTTGAAAAAGAAAGCCCGGACCTGAAAGAGATCGAAGCTAATGTAAAAGAAATAAACAGAAGAATAGAGCCGTTAATAACAGAGATTACCGGATTAAGAAAGCGCTATACCGAGAACTGGCCTCCGATCAAAGAGCTGCGAAATAAAATAAAAATTCTGGAAGAAAGAAGGAACGAACTTGCCCCAAAACTTATAGAAGCGCAGAAAGCAGAGAACGCGAAAGCAAATCTAAAAAACGAAATCGCAAAGCTAAACCATAAAATAAGACGTTTAGAAACAGAATCCGACTCTCTGGAAAAGTCTATCGACGGGGTATGGGAAAAGATGCAAGATGCAGAAAAACAAGGATATTCAACGCAACCGGAAGAAAACGAAAAAGCGTATATCGTAGGCCCGCCCGGGCAAAAGGTATATGAAGAACTAACGATACGGCTCACTATCGGCTTATGCGCGGGATTGTTCGCATGGTTCCTTCTGGGTTATATTTTAAAAAATGTATATTTACTTTTGATATTGAAAAGCCGTATTTTTAAGAAATAAAACATCATACCGCACGCTAAAGGCGATAAAGATAAACTTAAGAATTTTTTCGGGAAGCAGAAACAATTAATGAAAGGAGGATACATGTTAAAGAAACTTACAGCTTGCGTGGCTTTGTTATGTGTTCCGCTGATCCTGACAGGATGCGTAGCGATCATAGGCGCGGCAGCAGGCGGCGCAGGCACGGCAATGTGGCTTTCTGGTAAATTAATCGACGAGGTAAACGCTCCTTACGACAAGACAATAGCCGCGGCGAAAAAAGGCTTGGCAGCGCTGGATATGCCTATATTGAAACAAACAGAAGAAGCCCAGATCACTCAACTTATTAGTACGTATAAAGATGGGTCTAAAACATGGATCGATATAAGGCCGCTTACCACTAAGTCCAGCAAGATAGAGATAAGAGTAGGTATGAGAGGAAGCAAAACCGCTTCAACTGAGATAATGGACAAGATAAAAAGCTATCTGTAATAAGAAAAGAGGGCCTACATAAAAGAAGGCACGTTTAAACGTGCCTTCTTTTATGTTTAAAGTTTACCATATTATTCAGCGATTGAACACGAGCCGGCGTATGGAATCACCGAGGCGATTTTTCTCGATCTCTCTGGCGAGCAAGCCTTTTAGCAGCCTGGGAGAGACAAGTAAAAAGGAAAGTATGTCTTTAGGGGTAAAAAGTCCTATAGTGGCTACTTTGTTTCCAAGTTTTAAGATCTTAAGGGGCCTGTAGAAAGAAAATTTTATTTTTCTTCCTATTTTTTTTAATTTCGCGTGGCTATACATGTCCGAATAAAGTTCTCCCCTGTCAGTAACATGATATCCGGGCGTTGATTCGGCTATTTCCTTAAGGGGGGAAAATTTTTCTACCCGGAGCTTCTGGAAAGTTATGGAGTCCACGTTTATTTCTTTCGCGAATTTAGCGATCTCCAGCATCTCTGATTCGGATTCACCTATGTTGCCGTATATGAAATACCCGTGATAATACATGGGGTATTTTGTCAGGATCTTAAATGCCTTTCTAACATCTTCCGAATTAAAACCCTTATTTATTTCTTTCAGGATGCGGTCGTGAGGGGACTCGATGCCTATAAGAAGTATCTTAAAACCCGCTTTTACCATTTTTTTCATTAAAGAAGGGTATTTTGCTATGTCTATCCGTACTTGAGCTAAAAACCTTTTTTTTATTTTACGCTTTATCAGGTGATCGCATATTTCCTCGGCCCTTTGGTGGTTAGCTGAAAAATTGTCATCGCTGAAAAGTATAAGATCGGCTGAAATGCCGGCTATCTCATCAACAACGGATTCCACGCTTCTTGCGCAGTAATTACGCTTTTGGCCTAATGGATTTAAGCTGAAAGTGCAGAACTTGCAGCTGAAAGGACAGCCCCTGGCGCTCAGGACAGCATCAAAGGTAATATTGGCAGCTTTTACGCCGTTTATGGAAGGGTAATAAGTATTATGACGGAGAGAGCGGTCAGGAGGAGCCAGAGTGTCTACGTCGGGCAGGGGCCTGTTCGCGTTGTGAATAACGCGCTCACCGCTTCTAAAAGACAGGCCGAGTATTTTTTCAAAGTCTTTACCATCGAGCAATTCTTTTATAGTTTCCTCGCCCTCACCCCGTATGATGATGTCGATCTTCGGGCAGATCCTGAAAAGTTCCTCAACCTGCTCCGTGGCTTTATAGCCTCCGGCAACAAGCGTTATGCCATCGGGCATTTTGTTAAGAAGCTCGCATATTTCCTTGAATTGGCGGTCCCAGCCTATGGCAACGCACACTATATCTATGTTGTTCTTTATAAAGCTCACCAGCTTCTCCGGGTCGGAAAGTTCTTTGTCGTAACGCAGGTCAGCAAGAGTGAGCTTTTCCACATGGCCCTTGGCGCTTGTGGCGACATACTCTATGCCTGTTGGCGGAAAGAGCGCCATAATACTTGTTGCGGTGCTCTCAATGTAAGGGTTTAAGAACAAAGCGTGCTTATATTTCATTAAAGCATTATACAGCCAAACGTCTGGTTCCACAATGAAAAAGCAATGGCTTTCCCGGTCTATGCCTTTTAACAAGATATACCTTCTAA
>CAZFLU010000183.1:0-2529 GCA_964519195.1 uncultured Planctomycetia bacterium
ACGCGCGGATAGATTCTCTTGAGGCGGCTTTCAAAAAATTTAAAAAAGCCGGTGTTGATAAAATTTATCATGCGGGAGATATCATCGGGTACGGAAAGCATCCCAACGAAGTCATTGATTTCTTGAAAGACAATAAGATCAAAGGGGTTATGGGAAATTTTGATGAAGCCGTGGCTTTTGATCTACCCAACTGCGGATGCTTTACCAAAACGCCACAAGCGAAGATCAAAATACAAAGGGCTTTGCGGGAGGCAAAAAAACTTACCACAAAGACAAATAAGGCGTGGCTGCGTACTTTGCCCGATGAACTTCGTTTAAGCATAAATGGCAAAAAGGTATTGATTGTTCATGCGACGGTTTTTGGCATTGCGCAATATGT
Source organism: uncultured Planctomycetia bacterium (assembly GCA_964519195.1). Lineage (GTDB taxonomy): Bacteria > Omnitrophota > Gorgyraeia > JABMRN01 > RBG-13-46-9 > CAZFLU01. Next base: position 380 of record CAZFLU010000183.1, read on the forward strand.
ATACCAAAATGATGAAAAAAAGATATTTGAAGACATTGCCGACGCTTCTGAGGCGGATATCATTATCTGTGGGCATACCCACGCGCCCTACCAGAAGAAAGTATATAGTGTGCGTTTCATCAATCCCGGAAGCATTTCTTACCCCCGCCATGGGGCAAAATCACCTACCTGTGCGGTTATATCAATAACATCTTCAGTCCGCACCAGAATTATTACTATCTAAAAAACATATTGACATTCACACAAAATAATCTTGACAAGATGCTTGATATATGCTACAAGCATATATATGTCTATATCATTATCATTCGGAGTATTCCATGAATAAATCAAAATCACAAATGCCGTTTAAAACTATATGCGGATCTCCATCCGGGAGGACGCCCCGCTTCTTACAGCCATGCCTTTTGGCATTATTGTTATGTTGCCCATCGTACGGATATGAATTAATGGACCTTCTTAAGAAGAAAGGGTTTTTAGAAACGGATCCGGACGCTGGGGCTGTTTACAGGATACTACGGACTTTTGAAAAAGAAGGTTTTGTAAAGTCAAAATGGGATACGCAAAAAAAAGGCGCGGCAAAAAGAAACTATATAGTTACTGCTTCCGGTAAGAAGTTCTTAGAAGACTGGGTAGGAGCGATTAAGGCTAAACGTGATTCTCTGGAAAGGTTCCTTGATTTTTACACAAAGAACGTGAAAAATGGATAAGAAAATAAGGTTATGGTTTTTAGTTGTTCATCTCGTGCTGGGCGGCACAGTCGGTTTGTTCGCGCAAGAAGATAATATCGGGCAAACAGCATTATCACTGGATGATTGCATAACGCAGGCACTTCAAAATCATCCTAAAATAAGCATCTATGGACACAAGAGAGAACAGAAAGAGGAAAAGTTACATGCTGTTACCGCTGAGAATCTGCCTCAAGTTGACGCTATAGCAAGCTATGACCGGCTTTCCTATGTCCCGCAGGCAAAACAACGGTATCTTGGCGGTTCCAACAATGATTATCAAGCGGATATCGTTGTTACCCAGCCGCTTTATACCGGAGGGAAAATCACTTCACAAAAAAATTCCGCGCGATATGCCATTGATGCGGCAGAGCAAGGGTATCTTGCGGCAAAAGAAGATGTTATTTTTGGAGTAAAGGCCGCCTATTACAAATTGACTTTTGCCCGGGACATAATGAGAAGTAAAGAGGACCTTCTTAAATATGCTCAAGTTTCTTATAACACAGCGCTTGATCTGCATAAAAGAACGAAAACCCCGCGAGAAGAAACGCTTTTACGTTTAGAAGTGCAGGTAAATGAGGTAAAGCAGGAATTAATCAGCGCCCGGGACGGCGTAAAAATAGCTCAAAAGGCGCTTCTTAACGCTATGGGATTAAATTCGTACGGCTCTATTGAGGTCGAAGATTTAAAAGATGATTATTTTATTGCAGAAGAAATGCCGGTCGAGGTGGCCAATAACTATGAGATATTGAAATTATCTAAAGAAGTGAAAGAAGCCAATGAGCAAATCAAAATCGCGAAAAGCGGATTCTATCCTCAATTAAACGCCCACTATAGTTATGGCTACGAATGGGGACGTTGGTCGCATGAAGGCGATACGGACTGGATAGCCGGAATCGCTGTTGATTTTAATCTTTGGGATTGGGGAAAAACAAAAGCGGATGTCAGGCAGGCAAAAGCGTATAAAGATGAATTACAATCATATGAGAACCTGCTGAGTCAGCAGATAGGGCTGGATCTAGAATCCGCGCGATTGAAATATGGGTCAGCGTCTAAGAGATTTGAAATCGCCAATGCGAGTTTTGAAAAGGCCAAGAGAAGCTTAGATTTATTTGAAAGCCGTTATCGTGACGCGCTGGTGACCAGCATTGAGCTTTTAGACGCGCAAAAGGCGTTTTCACAAGCGCAGGTCAATTATGCTTTGTCAATGCTTGATATGCGACTTGCTAAGGCTGAAATTGAAAAAATAGCAGGCATCGGGCAGTCTACAGACGAAATGGCAGGATAATGCAACTGAATACCTCTACTATCGTTATAAACATCTTTGCTATTGGCTGTTTGGCGACCGCTTTATTTAAGGATAGAATAAAAACAAAAGAGTCGCTAATAATATCCGTAAAGTTGTTTGTGCGAATTCTTCCG
>CAZFLU010000184.1:0-2509 GCA_964519195.1 uncultured Planctomycetia bacterium
TTTAATCGTTATGACAAATATAGCTTTAGGATATACCTCTAGCGATAAACTCGGAAGATCCTTCGAGAATATAGGAAAAGCTCCCGTAGAGTTTGTTAAAGCGATAAAGGAGGCCAGAGAGACAGGTGAGCAGTATTCAATCTTAAAGCCACTTAAAGGATGGGATTCAGCATTAACATGGGGTATAATAGATGGTATCTTAAGAACTGCTACACGTTTTACTGTAGGCGTTTTCGAGCTTGCAACATCACCCTTTCCGGTACCGCCTGACTATAAACCTATGCTTAAAGATGTAGATGAGGAAGGAATATTTTTGTAATGGACAATTGGCCTGAAAAAAGAAAATATAGAAGGCTTTCCAAGCCTTTTGTCACGCGTTTTCAGGAAAGGCTTGCGGATAACTGGGATATAGTTACTCTGCAGAACCTTAGCGCGGGAGGCGCCATTTTCAATTATAATAAGCGGCTTGTTCCTGGCTCATATCTTGACCTTAAAATAGATTTTCCAAGAAGCGATAAGGCGATCGAATGCGAAGCGCATGTAGTTAGGGTGGAAGAGCCTTATTTTCCGCCTTCCTTCGGCATAGGCATTGAATTCGTGGATCTTGACCAAACCAAAAAGAGCTTAATAGACAAGTTCGTAAAAGAGCTCAACGTTAAACCAGCCTGATCTTACCTCTTTCGATAGGATCCGACGCGGTAAAAATATCCTTTCTTCCAAGCCGTTTTTCAACCCTTAAAGCGTTTTCCCGCTTGTAACCTAATACAAAAGAAGCGTCAAGCGGATTATATAATATCTTTTTCACAGGTTTTTTACTATTTTCAAGTTTTTTATCCAGCAATAGGCCAAACCGGTATGTTTCCGCCTTTTGCCTGAAAGCCACGTGAAAAGGCCCAGCGAGCATTTCTTTTTTAGTTATGAGCCCTTCCGAGGGATGCAGGCCGCATCTTATAACACGCACTTTATTTTTGTAAAACAGGTCCATAAGTTTTGCCGCGCGCTTTATGGCTTCCCTTTCCGAAAGTTCTTCATAGGCTCCTTTTTTCCATAAATTGGCAAGGTAGGTGCCTTTTATAACAAGAACAGGATAAAGCCTGACTTCAGAAGCTCCCATTTCAATGGATCTTTTAGCGGTATAAAGCTCATCTCGTAAACTGCTTCCCGGGAGGCCTATCATTATCTGGTGCCCCAGCTTAAAACCATGTTTTAGAATAAGTTTTGAAGCGTTTTCGATGTCTTTAAAAGTATGACCCCTAAGGGATCTTTTAAGTACTCTATCTCTCATTGATTGTACGCCGAGTTCTATTCTGTCTACTTTGTGTTTTTTTAAGGTGTGAAGGATGTCGCTTGTTATATAATCAGGACGTGTTGAAAGTCTAACGCCATCTACAAGTCCTTTTCTAAGATAAGGTTTAACTTTTTTAAGAAAAGCCGCTTGCAACTTTTTATCTATACCGGTAAAAGAACCTCCAAAGAATGCTACCTCAACATGAGACTCGGGTTTTATGGTTTTGAGATATTTTTTAATGGTAGGGGAGACATCTTGCGGCATAGCGGCATCAAGATGGCCCGTTATCTTATCCTGCCTGCAAAATACGCACTGAAAAGGACAGCCCGCGTGTGTTATGAAGAAGGGTATGGTATAGCGAGTTTTCATAAAATCTATTATAACGCATTCGCGCTATCTTCGCAATGCAATGCAGGCAATGCATAGGGACGGTTCTATTTTTTCTGAAACACCCCTAAAAAAACAGACCCGTCCCTAAAAGACCCACTATGGGATTAAAAAGTTGCAAGGAACAGCCGTTTAATATATAATCATTAACATGAAAATAATAACACAAACAGTCGAGCTTAATGAGATAAAAAAAATGTCAGCCATGTTCGGAGGAATGGTAAAAGCCGTAGTCGATGTGGACAGAGAATTGGTAGCGGTTGACGGTGAACTTCATTCCGATCTGGAAGCGCTGCTTCTTGATAATGGCTCAAAACAGAGCAGTCTTTATGCGCCCTTCACAGGGCAATAGGAGCCGGGGCGTTGAGAATAAAGAAATAGCTAAAAAAATAATCAAAATAATCAACGAAAAGCTTAAAAAATGATTTATGAGTTATTACCATAAAGAACTCGCATCGGGACGATGGAACCTGTTATCTTTTGTCGAACAAATGGCCAATATCGGCAGCGAAGTGGAGCGGGCCATTAAATGGCGGGCAAAACACAATGATGTTTATTCACAAAGAGCTTTCGAGCGCGCCCTTGAATTGATAGATCTTACTTTGGATAGCGCCAAAGGTTTCAGCCGCCTCAAAGAGATCGCGCGTCTTAGAGAAGCTTTCGTGGACTATTTTTCTAATACGAATCAATATCTTTCCACAGATTCCTCATGGAGCAAATATTTTTCACATTTTACTTACGCAGCGCGTAAATAGTTTGTCAACCGTTTCAGGAATCCTGTTCAACCTGCTACTGGAACTGAACGTAGAAGTGTACCCCCGCCTCAAGGAAAAC
>CAZFLU010000185.1:0-2508 GCA_964519195.1 uncultured Planctomycetia bacterium
AACTTTCGTAGATAAGCCTGAGGAGGCAATAGTTAGGTTATAAAAAAGCTAGTATTCATGCCCTTGCCGATTTGTTATATATATGAGATAATATAATAGACGCCAGTTATATAGCTAGTCTCAAGAAAAATCTTGGGACAGCTTTTATTTTAACCGCTTATTTCGGAGATTTTAAAACTCTGGAATTAGCTCAGAGTTTTATTTTGAGCTTGCGAAGAGAAAAACATTAACTAAAGGACTAAAGGTAAAAAATGAAAGACGCCAGTACCAATAGTCATGTATTTACGAGTAAAAAAGGCCCAATATTTAGGGTAATAGCTTTTATTACCCTGTGGGCCTTTTTGTTTTCTATAGGGGGAGGTAATATCCTTATAGAGAACGCGTGGGCTGCCGGAACGCCTTCTGAACCTACTGGCGTCGGTTCATCGGCTTCCGGCAGTCCTATTTTAAAAGAGCTGAATATCGACACCTTCCAGCTCCCAGAATACCTGGGCCACGTAAAAGATAGCTGGTCTTCTGTTTTACGAGTCACGAGTTCCGAGCCACGGGCCACGGTGATCCACATCCAAGACGCCCACTGTAACTACGCTGCCCAGCATAAAATAGCGGATATCATTGAGTATCTTAATAAAGAGTACGGGGTAAATGTGATCAACTTAGAAGGAGGCGCGGGAGAATACGACCTTACTCCCTTTACAAGCATAACTGATAAAGATAAAAGAAAAAAGATAACAGATTACTTTGTAAAAGAAGGCTTGGTTAACGGAGCTGAATACTACGCTGTAAATAACCCTGATAAAGTAGAGCTCTGGGGGGTGGAAGATGTAGACCTCTATATAAAGAACCTAAATGTCTACAGAGAATCAATTAAACATAAAGACGAAACAGATAAATACCTGAATGAACTTGACCACATTCTATCGAATCTTAAAAGACATATATACAACAATGACCTCCTAGAGATCGATGAGAAATACGCGGCATATAAAGAAAATAATCTTGAGTTTAAAAACTATATTTCTTATATTCTTGAAAAAGCCCGCTCTAAAGGCATAGACATAAAAAACTTCTCAAATATTTATCTTTTAGCAAACGCTCTTAAGCAGGAAAATAATATTGACTTTAGATTCGCCAATTCCGAAAGAAATAAGCTTATAGATGAATTCTCCAGGATGCTTTCCAAAAAATCACTTGAGGAAGTGATAACAAAAACCATCGAATTCAAGAACGAAACAATATCAAGAAAAGATTACTACGCGTATCTATTAAATAAAGCGAATCTTATAAAAGTGGATCTTAAAAGGTTCCCGGAACTTCAAAAATACATCATATATGTTTCAACATATGACGCCATAGACAAATTCAATATCCAGACGGAGCTTGATAGTCTTGAAGAGGCCCTAAAAGAAGCGGTTTATGCAAATGACAAGCAAAAAGAGCTGAATGCTCTTTCCAAAAATCTTGTTCTCACAAAAAATATATTCGGCATTTCAATATCACCCGAAGATCACGAGTATTACGAGAAAAATAAACAGAGTTTTGAGACTCGCAACTTCGTATCTTTCATAAAAAAACAGGCCCCGCTTTATAAGATCCAGGCAAAACTTGATAGCAGTATTAGCGATCTGGATACATATCGCGATAATTTGTTAGAGTTTTATCAGTATTCCTTTGCTCGCGATAAGGCGTTTATTAACAATATGCTTATAGCGGATAGCGTAGAGCGTATAGCGTATAGTAAAAAACTATCCGCTAAACGCGACCCGCTGAACGGTAATCGCGCCACGGTTCTAATCACCGGCGGTTTCCACACGGAAAACCTCGCGGAACTTTTCAAAAAACAAAACATTTCTTATATATCCATTATGCCGAATTTCAGAAACAGCAAAGATTACGAATGCAAATACTTCAATATACTCCAGGGCAAGGCGTTTGAGACAGCGCATAGAATAGCAAACAACTTAAATCTTTCGACCCTTGCTACTGCTAGCATACTCAATAGTCTTGGGGAAAAGGTATGGCCCGGAGCGGAGGTCCAGATAATGAACGCGCTTTTGACCGCTGCCGCTTTGGGCGGCGAAGGAATAGAAATAGCAGGTTCATATTTTAATCTGACTGGTGAGAACGTTCAGATTTCCGATGGGGAATACGGTAATTACATAAAAGTAGATTTGTCTTCAGCTTTTGATGTAGATAAAAAAGTGTTTGATCATGCTCCATATCCCGGCCCCGCCCCGGCCTCCATCCGAGGACCCAAAGAAACGCCTCCTGCAGGCATGTGGTTTAAAGGAGAAGGGTATAGAAAATGGGCAGGATTTGTTGAAACGTTGGCTTCTTTTGGATTCGCAGGTCTGACATCCGGCTTAGTCAGTAATCCAATCTTAGCCGTAGTAGTAACTTTGTTTTCCGCTATGGTAATTTTCTATGTACCTCACTTAATATGGAATAAAGAACTCGCCAAAAAGCAGACAATTGGCTCAGTAGGATTCTTAACGCTTTTAACAGGTC
>CAZFLU010000186.1:0-2490 GCA_964519195.1 uncultured Planctomycetia bacterium
ATTAAAAGAGAAACAAGCACGCTTATTGCCGCCTCGCAGCATAAAGGACAAGCTGAATTTACAACAATTATAAATATAGCATCATAACATAGGAGATGATAATGAAAATATCAGTATTTGGGCTTGGATATGTCGGCTCTGTCTCTTTGGCATGTCTTTCCGAAAGGGGGCATAAGGTTATAGGGGTAGACGTATCAGACACTAAGGTCGATCTTATTAATAAAGGTAAATCCCCAATAATTGAAGAGAAAATAGGCGATATTATAAAAAAAGGAATTAAAAAGAAAAACTTAAGCGCTACTACTGATTATAAGAAAGCTATTAATTCTTCAGAGATAAGCTTTATATGTGTTGGTACGCATAGCAGGTCTAACGGCAGTCCAAGCACGGAACACATAAATGATGTATGCAGGAACATAGGGGAGGCTCTTAAAGAAAAAGAGGAGTATCATCTCGTAGTCATGCGTAGCACAGTTCTTCCGGGTACGACAAGAGAGCTTGTCATGCCGGCTCTCGAGAAGTATTCCGGCAAGAAGGCAGGGCGCGAATTCGGCGTGTGCTTTAATCCTGAATTTATGCGCGAAGGCACATCAGTATATGATTTTTATAATCCCCCGAAAACTATAATAGGCGCCATGGACAAGAAAAGTTCTGAACTTTTAACATCTTTATATAAAGAATTTCCGGGAAATATCATGCAGACAACTCTCGAGGTAAGTGAGATGGTAAAGTATGCTGATAATTCATTTCATGCCGTAAAGATCACTTTTGCCAATGAGATAGGAATGCTTTGTAAGAAAATGGGCATAGATAGCCATGAGGTCATGAATATTTTTTGTAAGGATACAAAGCTTAATATATCACCCGCGTACCTTAAGCCGGGGTTCGCGTTTGGAGGTTCATGTCTTCCAAAAGATATAAGGGCAATACTCTATAAAGCAAAAGAGGAGAATTTAGAATTAGCCCTACTTGAGTCTTTACTTTTAAGCAATCAAAAGCAGATAAAGAGAGTAATAAATAAGATAATCAAAACCGGTAAGAAAAAAATAGGTTTTCTTGGGTTTAGCTTCAAAGCAGGCACAGACGATTTAAGAGAAAGCCCTATAATCGAAGTCATTGAAGCTCTTTTAGGTAAAGGGTATAAAATAAAAATATATGATAAAAATGTTAATATAGCGCGTCTTGTAGGAGCGAATAAGAAATTTATCGAAAAATCCATACCTCATATCGCGAAACTGATGTCTAAAAGCATAAAAAGCGTTATAAAGAGTAGCGAACTTATAGTTATTGGAAATAAAGGGGAAGGCTTTAAGGAGGCATTAAGGTCAGCGCCCGGTGAAAAAATGATAATGGACCTTGTAAGGCTTGAGCAGGATAGGGTAACAGACGGGAACTATAATGGAATTGCGTGGTAAAAAAGTACTTATTATTGTAGAAAACCTTCCTGTGCCTTTTGATAAAAGGGTGTGGAACGAAGCCCTTACTCTTAAAGAGGCGGGGTATAAGGTTACAATAATATGCCCAAAAACAGATAAGTACAATAAAGAATATGAAGTCCTGGAAGGCGTATCAATTTATAGGCATCCAATGCCAAAGGAAGGCAATAATGCCTTTGGATATCTTTTAGAGTATGGAGCCGCGTTTTTCTGGGAATTTATTTTAACGCTTAAAATATCATTTAAAGAAGGATTTGATGTTATACACGCATGCAATCCGCCTGATAACATGTTCCTGATAGGTTTATTTTTTAAGTTATTTGGAAAGAAATTCATATTTGACCATCATGACATAAATCCGGAGCTTTATGTGGCAAAGTTCAAAAGAAAAGATCTCTTTTATAAGTTGATGCTATTTTTCGAAAGGCTTACCTTCATGACAGCGGATGTATCTATCGCGACAAATGAATCGTATAAAAAAATTGCTATAGAACGCGGGAAAATGGAGCCTGATAAAGTATTTATTGTAAGAAGCGGGCCAAGCCTGGAAAAATTCAAAGAAGGCATTCCTAAGCCGGCATTAAAAGAAGGCCGAGCTATTATGGTTTGTTACGTAGGTGTTATAGGCCGGCAAGAGGGTTTGCATTATCTTCTTAAAGCAGCGCGTTATATATATTATGAAAAGAAAAGAGAAGACATCATATTCACAATTATTGGTAGTGGTCCCGAGCTTGAAAACATTAAAAAAGAAGCAAAGGAACTTAAGATCGAAGATATTGTAAGATTCACTGACAGAATACCTGATAAGGAGCTTCTGGAATACCTTTCGACGTGTGACATATGCGTTAATCCTGATGAAGCCAATGAGATGAACGATAAGTCAACCATGAATAAGATATTGGAATACATGGCCATGAGCAAACCTATTGTGCAGTTTGATCTGAAAGAGGGCCGTTTTTCAGCAGGGGAGTCTTCACTTTACGCTAAGAAAAATGATTATAAAGATTTAGGCGATAAAATATTGGAGCTTGCAGACGATTCAGTAAAAAGGGAA
>CAZFLU010000187.1:0-2479 GCA_964519195.1 uncultured Planctomycetia bacterium
ATTATTTCTTTAAAAACATCGGCTTTTATTCGAAGTTCGCGGTAAGCGTTCACAAGAAAAGATGTTATCCGGAAGTAGCTTTCTTTTATCCCGGACGGAAGGTCAAGGTCTTCTTTTGAAAAAATAACGCTGTAGGATATGTCGCTTTCGTGAAAAATAGCCTCTCCGCCTGTCATTCGGCGCACGATTGGAACATTAAGTTTTCCGCAATTTTCAGTATCCAGGACCTTTTCCGCGTCCTGGCTGAAGCCAAGTGATATTCCGGCGGGTTTCCAGCCGTAAAAACGGATAGTCGCGGGCGATCTTTTTTCTTTATACGCTGTTAATATCGCCTCATCGATGGCCATGTTCTCGGAAGGAGAGCTATCGCTGTACTCGATGATCCTGAAGCGTCTTTTCACCCCAGGCATTGAAGCTTGAGCTCCCTGGCCGCCCTTGTCTCATCAAGCCGTTTTACCGGCATTTTTAGCGGGGAATTCTTTATCTTCTCCGGATGGATTTCTGATAATTCCGCTATCTCTATCATGGCTTTCGCGAAACTATCCAAAGTTTCTTTCGACTCTGTTTCCGTGGGTTCTATCATGAGTGCTTCCTTGACTATTAGCGGAAAATAAATAGTTGGCGCGTGAAACCCCTTATCAAGAAGGTATTTCCCTATATCCAGAGCGCTCACGCCTTTTTCCTTTTGTTTTTCCGCCGAAAGCACGAATTCATGCATGCACAGCCTGTCATAAGGCAGCCTGAAATATTTCTTAAGGATCACTCTCAGATAATTGGCGTTAAGTACGGCATTTTCCGCGCAATCTATAAGCCCTTCCCTGCCAAGAAGCATTATGTAGGCGTAAGTTTTAAGAACAACGCTGAAGTTACCGTAAAAGGGAGCGATGTATCCTATTGATTTAGGTTCATTGTAATTTAACGCAAAAGTTCCGTCGCTCCGCGCTATTACGCGTGATATCGGCAAAAAAGGCGCGAGTTTTTTATTCACGCCTACAGGTCCGGCTCCCGGCCCGCCACCGCCATGCGGGGTGGCAAAAGTTTTATGCAAATTTATGTGGACAACATCAAAGCCTATGTCCCCGGGCCTTGATTTACCAAGTATAGCATTAAGATTAGCGCCGTCATAATAAACAAGGGCGCCGGCTTTGTGAGCCAGATCGCATATTTCTTTTATGCGGCTATTAAAGACCCCAAGCGTGTTCGGGCAGGTTAACATGACAGCCGCAACGTCTTTATTAAGATGCTTTTTGTATTCATTTATGTCCATGCATCCTGCGCTATCAGTCTTGATAACAATAACTTCATATCCGGCTATGGCAGCGCTGGCCGGGTTCGTTCCATGTGAAGTGTCGGGCACGATCACGAATTTTCGCCTCTCAAGCCTGTCTTTATGGTAAGCCGCTATAAGCATAACGCCCGTAAGCTCGCCGTGCGCGCCTGCAAGCGGCTGCATTGTAAACGCGTCCATGCCCGCTATTTCGCATAGCAGTTTTTCTGTGTTATAAAGCACCTCGAGCGCGCCCTGCGCCAAAAGTCCACCTCCTAAAAGCTGCGGAATAAGAGGATGCAGATTCGCGAAACGTTCGTCGCTTGCTATTTTTTCCGTAAATTTCGGGTTATACTTCATGGTGCAGGAACCGAGCGGATAAAAATTAGTATCAACCGAGAAATTCATTCTTGATAAGTTAGAATAATGCCTTACAACATCAAGCTCTGAAACCTCGGGAAGATCGGCTTCTTTTTTTCTTTTGTATTTTGAATGAAAATCCAGTTTTATAGGAACATCCGGTTCCTGGAGCTTAAGGCCGCGCCTTCCTTTTATGCTTTTTTCAAATATTAGCTTCATAATATGCTTTCCAGGTTCTCGGCTAGTCTTACTATTTCTTCTTTGGTTCTTTTCTCTGTCACGCTTACAAGCAAATAATTATTCATATCTTTATAGAATTTTCCTAAAGGAAATCCGCACGCGAAACCTTTTTCGATCATCTTCCCCGCTACGTGATTAGCGTCTTTTGGAAGAAGCACTGTAAACTCATTAAATGTAGGCGCGCTTCTTTTAACGGTAACCTTGGGTATCTTATCAAACGCTGATTTAGCAAATTCAGCTTTACTGTGATTAAGGGTCGCGAGCTCCTTTAAGCCTTCCTTACCAAGAAGCGATAAATATATTACCGCTCTAAGAGCGCATAGCGCCTCGTTGGAACATATGTTAGATGTGGCTTTTTCTCTTCTTATATGCTGCTCGCGCGTCTGAAGGGTTAATACAAAACCTCTTTTCCCGTCTTTATCGACTGTCTCTCCCGCGACTCTTCCCGGCATTCGTCTGGAGTATTCTTTCTTTATTGCCATGAAGCCAAGGTACGGACCGCCAAATGAAAGCGGAAGGCCCAGGCTTTGACCTTCTCCCGTAGCTATATCAACCCCAGTCTCGCCGGGCGTCTTTAAAAGCGCCATAGCAATGGGATAAACCGACTGTATA
>CAZFLU010000188.1:0-2464 GCA_964519195.1 uncultured Planctomycetia bacterium
CCCTGCCTCTCCGCCATTTTTCGAAGAAAAATGGCTATGCAATTACCCCAACGGGCAATTGCATGCGTCTTTGCTGCGCAGAAATTCAGAAAAATAAATTCTTCTGAATTTCTGCTTGCAAATCCGCGGATAGCTCGGGGCCCCCGCCTTCGGCGGGTGTCCCTGCCTCTCCGCCAGTCTTGATAGGGTCGAAAGCACCGAACAACAGAACCTCCTCCGATCCCGGATCGGAGGAGGTTCTGTTGATACTGTCGGGAAGGATGCTTAAAATCTCAAAAAAATCATTAAAAGAAATATGCGAAGAAGCGATGAAAGCCGGCCGTGAGCTTGACCTCTCGGACTGCCCTTACGGAAAAACCACAGGATCATTAGCCTTTGTTAACAGGCCTACGAATTATTACTTTTTCTTAGCAGGCCTTGTAAGAATAGAGAATCTTACCCGGATACTTGAAATAGGAACAAATTACGGCGGTTCTATCATGTCTATGAGCAAAGGACTGGGAAAGGATAACCTCTCCGATAGCTTGCTTGTTACGGTGGACATTGTAAAAATAAATGAAGAAGGCTTCAAAAAATACCCTAACATACAGAGGGTATGCGGAGATTCGCTTGATGAAAAAATCATAGAAAAAACCGTTGGATCTTTTAATAAAGGCATAGACCTTCTTTATATAGATTCGCTTCACGAATATGAACATACTAAGAATAATATATATATCTATGGAAAGAAACTGGATCCGCGTTACGTGGTTTTAGACGATATCAGGCAATGCGATGACATGAAAAAACTCTGGCGGGAAATAGAGGAAAACTTCAAAACTAACGCTTTTGACGCTTCCGATATCATTGTAAGAAAGGGCGCCGGATTCGGCATTATCAAATGGAAATAACACTATACAAAACGCCTAACAAGATGCTATTATAAGGATATATGAATCAACAAACAAACTCTACTTTCGACGGGTTGGGGATATCCCCGAAAATACTTGAAATATTGGACCGAATGCGCTTTATAACGCCCACGCCTATACAGCACAAAGCAATACCTATAGGATTAGATAATAAGGACCTTGTAGGAGTGGCGCAGACAGGTACTGGAAAAACGCTTGCGTTCGCCATCCCCGTTATACAACATCTTTCCCAGACAAAGGGCCGCTGTTTAATACTCGCTCCGACAAGAGAGCTCGCCATACAGATCAATGAGACGTTTCAGAAGATCGCTCCGGTTTTCGGCATAAAAACGGTCGTCCTTATAGGAGGCGCTTCCATTTATAATCAGCTTATGGCGCTTACGAAAAAACCGCGTATTTTAATAGCGACACCGGGAAGGCTTGTCGATCTCATGGGAAGGCGGGCGGTTGTTCTAAATGATACGGAGATCTTGGTCCTGGATGAAGCTGACAGGATGCTTGATATGGGATTTTTGCCTGATATAGAGCGCATTATAAGGTTCATGCCGAAGAACAGGCAAACAATGCTTTTTTCAGCAACAATACCTAAAGAAGTCCTAAGGATAGCGACCGCTTACATGAAGCTTCCCGTTAACATAGAAGTCGCCCCAAGCGGCACTGCCGCGGAACGCATTATTCAGGAAGTTTTTATCGTAAGAAAAGATACTAAAAAAGATCTTTTAGAAAAACTTCTGAACCAATACAGAGGTTCGGTATTGATCTTTTCCAGGACAAAAATGGGCGCCAGAAAAATTACAAGGTTCCTTAAAAACGCGGGCCATAAGGCCGCGGAGATCCACTCCGATCGTTCGCTTAGCCAGCGAAAGGAAGCGCTTGAAGGCTTCAAGAGAGGGCGGTACAGGATACTTGTCGCTACTGATATAGCCGCCAGAGGCATTGATGTTGTGGGGATAGAGCTTGTTATAAGTTACGATATACCCGAAGACACTGAAAATTACGTTCACAGGATAGGCCGGACAGGCCGCGCGGGGCACGAAGGCCGCGCGATATCGTTCGCGACTCCGGAACAGGGCGGCGATGTGCGTAGCATAGAGCGGCTTATAAAAACAGCTTTACCTATATCGGAACACCCTGAACTTCCGCGCGAGAGGTTTACTTATTATTCCTCAAATAAACCGAGCCGCCCTAAATTCCATACGCGAAGAAAACCTCATAACAAAAGGCATTTTAAAAAGAGATATTAAAATACGGAAAAAAATAAAGAAGGGCCGGTTTTTTCCGGCCCTTCTTTATTTTCTGGAAATCCCAGGTTAGAATCTTCCGCGTGAATCGCCGTTAAAGCGTCCGCCGCCCGCAGGTCTTTCCTTCGGAGGCCTTGCTTTATTTACGGTCAATTTCCTTCCGGCAAGTTCCTGGCCGTCAAGAGCTTCTACGGCTTTATCTATAGCGTCTTCCGACTCTACTTCAATAAAACCGAAACCCTTAGCGCGGCCCGTATCTGGAGAAACTGCCTGCGGTCGAGCTTGATCGGGTCCATTCAGACGCTCCTTTCC
>CAZFLU010000189.1:0-2463 GCA_964519195.1 uncultured Planctomycetia bacterium
AGGAACAAAGAAACGGCCTTTTTAAGCGCGCCAGAGCCAATCTGAAACCGGCGAAAAAACGCAGATTACAGGAAATGTTAAAACAAGATGAAAATGGGATAGGATTGGAACAGGATGAAAACGCCTTTATGATCACAATGCTTCACAGGTTATCAGAACAGAAGGGTTATGAAATAGCGATCCCCGCGATAAGGGCGATTTTAGAAGAAAATAAAGATGTGCAAATAGTCATAGCGGGCCCGGTAGAAGATTCTGATGAGGGGAGAAGGTTTGAACGGGAAGTAAGACAGCTTGAAAAAGATTTTAAAGGTAAATTTAAATATACAGGAGGCATAAATCCTTCAAAGCCGGAGCAGGTCGAACTTTACGAGGCGATGTATTTCGCGGCGGACGCTTTTCTAATGCCTTCAAAATATGAACCGGGCGGCTTAAGCCAGCTCGAGGCGCTTGCGGCAGGAACGCCTGTGATCGCAAGAGACATAGACGGCCTGGCAACAACCGTTATCGATGTTGATGAGGCTGGAGGAAAAGGCATTGCCGCGAATGGTTTTAAGTTTTTCGACTTTAATGCGGAAGAATTAAAGAAAGCCATGAGGCGAGCGATAAGAGCATACAGGGAATATAAAGACTCTGACGAAAACGTAAAAGATAATACGCTTTGGTCAAGGCTTATGTATAACGCGTTTACCTTTGATTCGAGATGGATAAGCTCTGCGAAAACCTACATAAATGATATTTTTGGTAAGAACATAGGCGTAGACCTGAAAGATAGCGTGGATATTCCGGAGCTCCTTCTTATATTCGAAGAAGACGGAGACGAACTTGAAATGAACCTGATAAAATATGGGTACAATACAGAAAGAGGCCTTGATAGCGTTTTAGAAGATGCAATTTCGGAACTAGAGAAGTATCTAAACGATGATAGGCCTATGATACGAAATCTCGCGCGGAAACATTATTACGAACAAAAATATAAAGCCGAACTTGAAAGAAGCGCGAAAGTTATAACCAATATAACAGAGGCCCTTGGGGATAGGGGCGGGTTAGAAAAATTTGTATACGAAGTACGCTATAACAAAGATAGGATGATGCAAGCCGATGGCGTAAGAAAAGGAGAGGGCAGCGTTCTTGATGTTATAACCGAATATGAGCTTTTATTAAAAAGAACTCTCGGCAGCGATAATGCGCGATTTATCCCATCGCTAGATGTGAATTTTGTTTCAGTAGAATGTTATGAAAAAGCCGCTAGAAAAAGAGTAGGAAAAGGAGCCGTTAACATATCCGGTGACTTAGATGGAAAATTAATAAAAATAATAGATATTCTTAATATCGCTTTCGCAATGGCGAACTTGCGTGAAAATAGAACGCAAAATAGTATTTACGAACACGCCCTTATAAAATTTATAAAAGACGAATATCAGAAGCTTACAGGTGAAGAAATTTCTATAGAAGATATTACAAATCCTCAAGGCCTTACTATACCTAGAGTAGAACCTGCCGACCCGGATGAAAGAAGAGCCTACTATTACAATTCCACGCTTAAGCTCAGGCAGGCGGCTTAAGGCTACCCGAAATTTTAAGTTGAATCTCGCCTCTGTCTTTGCTATAATCACAAATTACAATTTGCGGGCGTGGTGGAACTGGCAGACACGTTAGCCTTAGGAGCTAATGAGCTTACGCTCATGGGGGTTCAAGTCCCTCCGCCCGCACTCTAGTTATTTCGTTTACAATATATAATATTTTGATATAATAAGGTTCTATTTTGTTATAGAGCCCGTCCGCCTACAGCGAGACTGGGAAGTTTATAGAAGAAGTTTTTGCCCGCATAGCTTCCGCCAGAGGCGGACGAGACGCTATGCGGAGACAAGTAGAAATTCATTGATGCCCGCATAGCTCAATTGGTAGAGCAGGACACTCTTAATGTCAAGGTTCTAGGTTCGATTCCTAGTGCGGGTACCAAAATTGTAATAGCTCGCTAGGAATCGAAACGAGCAAGCGCCGAGCAAAGCGAGGAAAAGGCCGAACCCCGAAAGGGCCGGCCGACAGCTTGCGAGGCAAGCCTACGTAGCGAGGCACCGCCCGAGCGGAGTAGGCGATTCCTAGTGCGGGTACCATATTTGAAAAACGCTATGGATAAAATTAGTGTAATGAATGCTGCTCGTATAAAATATAGACAAGAGCACGAAAACAAAATTAAACAGCAGGCAAAATCATTTTTCGAAATATATAAAAAAGAACCGCTTTTTATATCCGGCATAATGTTGTATTGGGCTGAAGGTACTAAACCTGCAGCTTATGGTAAACATCAATTGGCTATGACAAATGCCGACTCAGAATTATTGACGATATATTGTAAATTTTTACGAAAGTATTTTTTTCATAATATTGAAGTACGGCTAAGGGTAGCATTATATATTTATAATGATATCAATGAATTAGATGCAAAAAGATTTTGGTCTAGAT
>CAZFLU010000190.1:0-2438 GCA_964519195.1 uncultured Planctomycetia bacterium
GTTATCGTTACAAGCCAGAGCGGCATGAAAAAAGAATACGTTATCCCTCACGGGAAACATCTTAACGTTTATAAGGGCGACAACGTGACGGCCGGCCAGCAGCTTATCGACGGGCCTGTCGTGCCTCAGGATATTCTGCGGGTTTCCGGTGAAAAGACATTGCAGGAGTATCTTCTTAACGAAGTCCAGGAAGTCTACAGGCTTCAGGGCGTTAAGATAAATGATAAGCATATCGAGACAATGATAAGGCAAATGCTCAAAAAAGTAAAAATAGAGGATCCCGGAGATACCCCGTTCATAATAGGCGAGCAGATCGACAGGCCAAAGTTCAAAGAAGCGAACGAGAAGGTCCTTAAGAAAAAAGGGAAGCCCGCGAGCGCGACGCCTGTTCTTCTTGGGATAACAAAAGCATCACTTACGACCGAGAGCTTTATTTCGGCAGCGAGCTTCCAGGAAACAACCAGGATACTTACTGAAGCAGCCGCGGGGGGGAAGGTTGACCACCTGACCGGACTTAAGGAAAACATTATCATGGGGCACCTCATTCCGGCCGGAACAGGTTTCAGCGCCCACAGGGATATAGAAATAGAACGAAATATTTTTGATGAAAAAAAGACAGTAACAGAAGATAAAAAAGTAGAAGCAAAGTAGGAGCATATGCCGACAATAAATCAGCTGGTAAGTCATGGTAGAGAAAAGTTCAAAAGAAAATCAAAATCAAGAGCGCTTGAGGCGTGTCCGCAAAAAAGAGGCGTTTGCCTTCAGGTTAAAACACAGACGCCCAAAAAACCTAACTCGGCGCTTCGCAAGGTAGCTAGAATAAGATTGACTAACGGGATCGAGGTAACGGGATATATACCGGGCGTCGGTCATAACCTGCAGGAACACTCTATCGTAACAATACGTGGCGGAAGAGTAAAAGACCTTCCCGGCGTACGCTATCATATAGTGCGCGGCACGCTTGACACGGCCGGCGTGCAGGACAGAAAAAAATCACGTTCGAAATACGGCGCGAAGCGGCCGAAATAAAGGGAAAAAATAATGAGAAGACGACGAGCACAGAAAAGAGAAGTTGTACCGGACCCGAAATATAACAGCGCGCTTTTGTCAAAATTCATTAACATGGTGATGAAGCAAGGAAAAAGATCAACAGCCGAAACCATCGTTTACGGAGCGCTTGATATAATAGGAAAAAAAACCGGAAGCAAGAACCCGCTGGAGGTTTTTGAAAAGGCGATAGATAACGCAAGGCCCCTTCTTGAGGTGAGGCCGCGCAGGATAGGCGGCGCGACTTATCAGGTGCCGATGGAAGTCGAAATAAACAGGGGAAATTTCATGGCCATGATGTGGATACGCGATTTCGCGAGGGCCAAGAAAGGAAAGCCTATGGGCGAAAAGCTCGCAGGCGAGCTCCTTGAAGCTTATAACAGGTCCGGAACGGCAGTGAAAAAAAGAGAAGACACGCATAAGATGGCGGAAGCTAACAAGGCGTTCAGCCATTACAGATGGTGAGAAAGCTATAAGCTGTAAGCTTTAGGCTATAAGGTCATGAATACAACATTTGAGGAAAAAGATAAAATGATAAATAAGGTAATGAAGGAACTTGAAAATACGCGCAACATAGGAATAATCGCTCACATTGACGCGGGGAAGACAACTTTGACCGAAAGAATACTTCTCCATACGGGTAAAGTATACAAGTTCGGGAACGTAGACGACGGAAACACGACCACTGACTGGATGGTGGAAGAGCAGGAGCGCGGAATAACGATCACAAGCGCGGCGATCAGCTGTTTCTGGAAAGACAAAAAGCTTAATATAATAGATACGCCCGGCCATGTTGATTTTACTATCGAGGTTGAGAGGTCTCTTAAAGTGCTGGACGGAGCGGTTGTCGTGTTTTGCGGAGTAGGAGGCGTGCAGCCTCAGTCAGAAACCGTATGGAGACAGGCGCACAGATACGGGGTTCCAAGAATAGCATTTGTTAATAAACTGGACAGGGTGGGCAGCGATTTCTTTAAAGTAGTCGAGGAGATACATAAAAAACTCGGAGCTAATGCGCAACCCCTTCAGGTGCCGATAGGAACAGACGGAAATTTTAAAGGCTTTGTGGACCTTGTAAGCATGAAAGCCTATATTTTTGAAGGCGAAGATAAAGATGTCAGGCCTGTTGAAACAAAAATTCCTGAAGACATGAAAGAAAAAGCGAGTTACTGGCGGCACAATCTTGTTGCCAAGATAGCGGAGGCTGATGAAGAAGCGATGGACAGATATGTCCATGACGGGGGCATCTACCCGCACGAATTCAAGGAATACATAAGAAGGGCCACCATAAGTAATAAATTCATACCCGTATTCTGCGGGACAGCTTTCAGGAATAAAGGCGTTCAATTCTTGCTGGACGCTGTTAATGAACACCTGCCGTCGCCTGCGGACAT
>CAZFLU010000191.1:0-2437 GCA_964519195.1 uncultured Planctomycetia bacterium
GGGGGCTATTGAAGAATCTTTTAACTTATTGAAAAACGCTCAAGCAAAACCAAAGGCCTGTATATTGACGAATTCCCAACTCTCACCTATAGATTATTATTATTATGCTACAAAATACAGATATTATGATAAATACAGATATGCGGGCGGCGTTAAAAAAGAGGATTTAAAGCCCTAGGGTTTTCTATGGTCCTTCCCCATGTCAACAATTCGTCTATCTAAAATAAAATTACTGTCGCCTATTTTTTTAGCCGCTTTTTTAACTTCCGCAGCTATGTTCGTAAGCTGTGAATATGTGTTTATCTCTTTTTGCATATTGCTAACGCCTGCGAGCGAGATAGTCATTATTGGAAATTTCTTTAGCTCTTCTGTTTCTCTAGAGCGGGCGATTATATGCCCTTTCGTGAGGTCTTCTTTCGAATAAAGCTTTCTGACGCGGCTATCAAATTCTTCGATAATATAATAAGCGACCTTAGCAGCTCTTTCGGGATCTGTTAAAAGTAGAAAGTCATCTCCCCCTTCGTGGCCTATAAAGTCGCCTTCTTTTCCCTCTTTCGCGACAGCCTCTTTAAAGATCTCGGCTGTCATCATGATCGCATCATCCCCTGCGTGAACTCCGTATTTGTCGTTAAAAGCTTTGAAGTTATCAAGGTCGCAGTATATCAGGGCAAATTTCGATTTATTGTTTATGCGTTTTTCTACTTCTTCTTGGATAACAATGTTCCCCGGAAGCTTCGTAAGCGGGTTCACGTTCTCGGCTTTAGCTTTCATCTTCTTAAGTTCAGCTGTCATGTAATTAAAAGTGTCTGCAAGTTCTTCGAGCTCATCTTCTGTTTGTATAGAAACTTTTTTATCGAGATCGCCTTGAGCAATGTCTTTCGTGGCTTGATTTAAAAGTTTAACAGGCGCTACTAAAGTCCCTGATAATAGCGTGGCGAGCAGTACATTCCCGATAATTACTATAACTACAGTGAAAAAAATAGGCGCGTAAACTTTGTTTAATGCATCTTGTATGTTGCCGAGCGGGATAACAAGCTTTGCCACATAGCCATTTTCGCTTTGAATTAGCAAAAATAAGTTAGTTATGTTCTTTTTTTTGTCAACAAACGGGAAAAGCCATTTTGTTTTGTTTCTTTCATTCGAGATCTTTCCGAAAGCAATAGCATCAAATGTCGCGTCAGTGGCTAAATTGCCTTTTGCTATAAGTACTTTACCATATTTATTAAAAATGGCCGCGCCTTGGATGGCATGGGATTCCAAAAGATCGGAAAAGGTCTTTTGAGCTTTGCTTAGATGCGCTTCTGCGATCTCATCTTTTTGTGAAAATATTTCTTCAAGCCTATCTTTCGCGATAAGCGCTATTTGTTTTGCTCTATATATATTGAATTCATCTGTTTGCTGGATCTGATTGTAAATCTGTATAGCGGTAAAAGCTGCTATGAGAAATACGGACCCTACTACCATTAATGTAATTAACCGCGCTTGAAGGCTGTTTTTCATGAAAGTTTTGCTTTCTCCAATATTTTCTTCACGCAAGATTCTATGCTTTCTTTTTCAGTATTAACCATGATGTCCGGCCTGGTTGGGACATCGAAAGGCGCGGATATGCCTGTAAATTGCGTTATGCTGCCTTTTCTGGCCTTTTTATACATTCCTTTTACGTCTCTTTTTTCGCATGTTTTCAGGCTGCATTTTAAATACACCAGCTTCATGTTCTCTATTATGCTCTCAACCATTTTGCGCATTTTTTCCGTGGGAGAGACAAACGACGCTATTACAAAAATGCCGTTATTGTTAAAAAGTTTCGCCACGTGCGCGACTCTTCTTAAATTTTCTACTCTATCGGCGTCATCAAACCCTAGATCGGCGTTAAGTTTGCCCCTTACGTCGTCCCCGTCAAAATGAACGGTTTTATACCCTTTGTTATCAAGTTCTTCCTTAAGCCTTTTAGCAAGCGTTGTTTTGCCGGAACACGGAAGCCCGGTGAGCCAGAGAGTGGTTTTAAGGCTTTTTATGTATTCATCTACTTCTTTGGGGAGGCTTTGATCCTTCCCATCTCTTATTTTTGTAGCGGATATTTTTTTAATGTGGCGCGGCACATCGTAGCGTTTCAAGTCATACCCTACTTTTCTTCCAATGTTGATGCTTTCTATGTCCGGAATGGCGATGACGCGCGTTTTATCTCCGTATACCCTTTTTATCATTTCGATTCTTTGTTCAACTGTAAAAGGGTTTCTCTCGGACAGTTCTGTTTCTCTTATGCCGACGCATACGTTTTTCCCTTCTTTTATGGCATTGTCTATAATATATTTATGCCCATTATGAAAAGGCTGCCATCTTCCTATAAATAAAGCGTATCTTCTGTGACCCATTACCATTGTTGCCTCCCATGAATAGTGCTTTTGTCAAGCACGTTTGTTAAAACCTATCAAACAAC
>CAZFLU010000192.1:0-2435 GCA_964519195.1 uncultured Planctomycetia bacterium
AGATGAAGGGGTAAATCTTAACGATATGGCGGTTCTATTCAGAGCCCATTACCAATCAGCAGAACTGCAAATGGAGCTTACCAAGCGCAACATACCTTTTGTTGTAAGAGGCGGGATACGTTTTTTTGAACAGGCTCACATCAAAGACGTGCTCGCGCACGTTAAATTACTCGTAAATCCTTTCGATGAAATATCCTGGATCAGGGCCCTTTCCATCCAGCCCGGAATAGGAACCTCATATGCCGGCCGCATATTCGATGAATTCTCAGGCACCGGAAAAATAACCAGCGTAATAGACGCAGGATTCGGCAAATTTCTTCCGCCACGGGCCCAAAAAGGCTTAAAAAATTTCCAGAAGATCATGCGTTCTGTTATCGGCAGGAGCCTCGAAAAAACACCGGATAGAATCATAGCAAAGATTATAGATAGCGGTTATGAAAATTACGCAATAACACATTTTGACAACGCCAAGGATAGGATAGATGATTTGCATGAGCTGGTCAATTTTGCGCATACTTATAAGAATGTTAAGCAGTTGCTTCATGATGTTACCCTGCGCGAATCCTTTAAAGGCGAAACCATAAACAGTGCCGCTTCGGGGGAGGAGCATCTTGTGCTCTCAACCATACACCAGGCCAAGGGCCTGGAATGGCGGGTGGTTTTCATGATAGGATTATGCGAGGGACGCTTTCCTCACGCAAAGTGCAAAGATGATCCGGCCGAACTGGAAGAGGAAAGAAGGCTTTTTTATGTTGCCGCAACCAGAACAAAAAAAGAACTTTATCTTTTACATCCCATGACACGTTACGATTATCAGATGGGTACTGTTATATCGCGCAGGTCGCGTTTCCTGGAAGAGCTGGATCCTGTTCTTTACGATAAGTGGGAAATAGAGGAAGAATATTCCGACGGTCCCGCAATTGATATAACCATGGAATAGGATTATCCAGCCGACACGGTCGGGAAGATTTGTCAACCGTATCGGCCGGAGGATGGCTGGTTATCGCATAACTTTTACTTAATTGTTACATTTTTGTGACCTAAAAGAGCGCGGTATATGATATAATAATTACAACAATAGATAGGTAGGAGGATAAGCGCTAATGTATGCCGGATTAGATAAACGAAGATCGCCGAGAGTAGCCGTTGATATAAAGGCCCAAATAGTTAAAAACGGCAAGTTGCGGGGCCCTGTTCCAGTTCGCGATCTAAGCTGTCACGGCGCTCTTTTAAGGATGCGTTCTCTTTTTGAACCGGGAGAATCTCTTTATCTTTCGATGCCTCTTTCTTCAAAGAGCCCCATAGACGTAAAAGCTAAAGTTATCCGCAGTGTCACCATATGTTCGGCCTGGGGTTTTACAAAATATGACATAGGAATTGAGTTTACCAATCTTGCCGAAAAAAGCAAAGAAAGAATTGCCGATACAGTCGATAAGTTCCTGGAAAAAATAAAACCGGCAGAACAGCATGGATAGAAGACAAAAAGTAACCCTAGGCATTATCAGCACTTTTCTTTTTCAAGTTGCTTTTTCCTGCATGGCCATCGCAGACGAAGAAGAAAAAACAGTCAAAAAATTGCTCACCGAACAAACGGCAAAGCAGCCTGTTCAGCAGATACGAGGTACAGAAGAAGCGCTCAGGCGGCAGGAGATTGCAAGCAAGTCATACCTTCTTTTTACCTGCGGTGTCACAAGGAATATTGTCTCAACCTCTCAAAGCACATCTTCGGCTCAATAAGACACCCCAAAACTGATACATAAACGTTACAATATTGTTACGCTTTTGCGACTTTTTTTTGATCATATTGTGATATACTGCTACAAAAGTGGTAATAGTAGAGAAAAAAAAATGAATAAAGTAGTTTCAATAATTACTATAATATTTTTTATATCTACCGGTAATATAAGTCTTGCCATAGATAATCTCGCCGCGGAATCACGCCTAAAGCCGCTAAAAACCCCAGAGCTTTTGGATGTAATGAAGTTAAACGCGGAAATGGAATATTTGATGTCAGAGGAAGCCGAAAACGGAGATGGGGTTGATTTGACTGACCCGCGGAGAAATCATACAAAGTCTGTGCACATAGACCGAATAGAACGCGGCCCGTTTAGAAGAAAAGGCGACCGGATGGTCTTTTCCTTCCGCGAAAAAAAAGTTTTCGACAACGGAAACATAATTTTAATACCCTGCCAGATCAAAGGAATAAAATACGGCAATAAAATAAGAAGTACCCGCCGCTATTTATGCCGCGCGGTTAAATTAGGACGAAACCGGTATAAATTCGACTTTTTCAGCAGAAAAGACCTGGGGCAAGATCCCCGGCAAGCCCTTAAGGATCCGGAACTGCTTGATATATTGCGCCACAGACACAGAGGCTCAAAAACATATAAAGTCATTGCCGATTTCACAAAGCAGCAGAATCAGGACAGAATAAT
>CAZFLU010000193.1:0-2434 GCA_964519195.1 uncultured Planctomycetia bacterium
TAAAGTTATCCAGCATGTCTCGCTTCATGCTGAAAAAACTCCGGCTGAACCCTCCTATAAATTCAAGCTTAACATGGTAACTCTGACCGGCGCGGGAGACCATGAGCTTTTGAACATAAGCCGCAAGGGCCAGCTTTTCCTCACGCTTCCCGAGATGCGTGAAATAAAACAATATTTTCTTTCTATCGGAAGGGACCCAACCGATTGTGAGCTTGAATCAATCGCTCAAACGTGGTCCGAGCATTGTAAACATAAAACTTTTCGCGGCCTCATTCATTATAAGGAAAAACTTCACGGGAAAAGCGCAAAAAAAGAGATCATAAATAACCTGCTTAAAAGCACCGTAATGAAAGCCACCAAAGAGCTTAATAAAAAATGGTGCGTTTCCGTTTTTACGGACAATTCCGGCATAATTGAATTCGATAAAGACTATAACGTGTGTTTCAAAGTAGAAACGCACAACCACCCTTCGGCTCTTGAACCTTATGGCGGGGCAGGCACCGGCATAGGCGGCGTCATAAGAGATATCCTGGGCACGGCAAGGGGGGCTAAGCCGATACTGAATACGGATGTTTTTTGTTTCGGCCCGCCTGATGTGAATTTCAAAGACCTTCCTCCCGGAACGCTTCATCCTAAACGTGTCATGAAAGGCGTCGTAAGCGGCGTGCGCGATTACGGCAACAGAATGGGTATTCCGACAGCTAACGGCGCGGTCCTTTTTGATAAGCGTTATATCGGGAATCCTCTTGTTTATTGCGGAACTGTCGGTATAATACCAAAAAAATATTCATCGAAAAAGGTGAGCGCGGGCGACCTTATAGTGGTCGTAGGCGGCAGGACCGGACGCGACGGTATACACGGCGCTACTTTCTCTTCGGGAGAACTTACTGTTGAATCAGAAAGCATATCAAGCTCAGCCGTTCAGATAGGCAACCCCATAACAGAGAAAAAGGTAACTGACACGCTCTTAAAAGCGCGCGACATGGGACTTTATGAAGCCGTAACCGATTGCGGCGCGGGCGGGCTTTCAAGCGCTGTAGGCGAAATGGGTGAAGAAACAGGCGCGCGGGTATTTCTGGAGAAGGTGCCCCTTAAATATAGCGGGCTTTCTTACACGGAAATATGGATATCGGAATCGCAGGAAAGGATGGTCCTGTCAGTCCGGCCTGATAAAGTAAAAAGGCTCCTTCAAGTTTTTGCTGACGAGGATGTGGATGCCGCGGTGATCGGAAAGTTCACGAGCACAAAAACTCTGGAGATATTTTATAATGGCGCGCTCGTGGCCAGTCTCGATATGGATTTTCTTCATAACGGACTTCCGCAAATAAAGCGAAAAGCGGAGTGGTTCGCTAAAAAACACGCTTGCCCAAAGCCGGGTTCCGGCCGCAACCTGACGCGGCATCTTCATAGCATACTTTCGGACTGGAACGTGGCCAGTAAAGAATGGATAATCCGCCAATATGACCATGAAGTTCAAGGCGCCAGTGTCCTTAAACCGCTACAGGGAAAAGATAATGACGGCCCTGGTGACGCGTGCGTAATAAAACCGCGGCTTGATTCCCGCGCCGGGCTTGCCATATCGAACGGCATAAATTTTCTATACGGGCTTATTGACCCCTACTGGATGGCCGCCAGCGCAATTGATGAAGCGCTAAGACAAATAATATCCGTCGGAGGCAGGCTTGATCGCATAGCCATACTCGATAACTTCTGCTGGGGCAACACCTCAAAGCCACACCAGCTCGGCTCTCTTGTCAGGGCCTCAAAAGCCTGTTATGACATCGCTAAAGGTTACGGGGTACCGTTTATATCAGGCAAAGATAGCCTTAACAATGAGTACGCCGCCGGCGGGAAATCGTTATCCATACCTCCTACGCTTCTTATATCCGCTATGGGCATTGTTAAAGATGTTAAGACCGTTATATCGATGGACGCGAAAGAAGCCGGCAATTACATATACGCTGTTGGCAAAACATATGACGAAATGGGCGGTTCGCATTACTGGAAAGGCCTGGGTTTCACGGGGAATTCCGTGCCCAGGGTGAACTTTTTTATGGGAAAGAAAATTTTCAACGCTCTTTCCTCATGCATAGAGAAGGGGTTGGTCATATCTTCGCACGATTGTTCGGAAGGCGGATTTGCCGCGTGCCTCGCGGAAATGGCCTTCGCGGGCGGTGTCGGCATTGACGCGTCTGTTAAGAACATGCCCAGAGACGGCTCCGCAAAGCATGACGAAACGCTGCTTTTTTCAGAATCAAACACACGCTTTGCGGTAGAGGTGCCGGCTGAAAGATCAAAGGCATTCGAGAGAGCCATGAAAGGCGTTCCTTTTGGTTTTATCGGAAAATTAAAACAAGGAACGTCTTTTAAAATAACAGGTCTAAAAGGGAATACCGCCATAGAAACTACCACCATGGAACTTAAAGAAAGCTGG
>CAZFLU010000194.1:0-560 GCA_964519195.1 uncultured Planctomycetia bacterium
CTTGGCATGCTGCTCGCGTATTCTACGCTGACCTGCCTGACCCCGGTAACTTCGCGCATGTTTGATATAATTGACGACTTTTCGTTTTCAGTAAATTCCTCGGTTTTAACTATCCGTATTTTTATGCTTCCGTCTCTTGCTTGAGTTATTTGTGAATTTACCACTCCTTTTGGCTTTTTAAAAATAAAGGTAAGCAGTGACGGGCTTATGTACCGTCCGTCAGGAGAAATGATAATGTCTTCTGACATTGTATCAACCGGGTATATTCGCGCGGAATTCCTGCCGCAGGAACAGGCGCCTGTCTTAAGCTTTCCTATATCTTCTGTCTTGTAGCGGATCAAAGGCATTATAAGATTATTCAGCGCTGTTCCTACCATTATTCCTTCATTTTCGCTTACCTTGCCGTCCTCGGAAACAAATTCTGTTATGCCATAAAGGCCGATAAGATGAAGCCCTGCCTGTTTCTCGCATTCGAGGCCTATTGAAACCCGCTCTGCCATGCCATAATGGTCGTATACTCTGGTTTTCAACCTTTCCTCTATAACACTCCTGAAGTGTGA
>CAZFLU010000194.1:570-2414 GCA_964519195.1 uncultured Planctomycetia bacterium
GTCTGCGTAACCGGTATCTCAAGAAAATCTTTCGTTTTTTCAAGATATTTAGCAAGCACATAAGCCGTTGAAGGGTATGCCTGAAAAAGTTCGGGTCTAAACTTTCTTATCTCCTTCACGTACCATTCAAGATGCTTATCCGCCATGTGATAAGAGGATAAAATAAGCTTATTCTCAAATAGCTCTTTCCGCCATAAAGGTTTATCCTTGCCCGGCGGAGTAACGCGGTCTCCCCTCATCGAAATACGTTTTGAGCCTTCTTTCACACCGGCCCATTTAAGCTGACGCCTAATAGCCGCGTTTTCATAATTTATAGACGCGAGATCGCGTAAAAATTTGCCGGGGGTACCCGTTGTCCCGCTTGTAAATCCGGGCGCATTTAAGCCAACGTGCCTTTTATTTATAAAATCCCGAAAATTATCGCGGACAACGCGCTTATCAATAACAGGAAGCTTTGAAAGATCTTCTACTTTATTTATATCGCGCGGCGTAAGTTTTCTTTCTTTAAAAATCTTCCTGTAATAAGGCACGCCTTCATACGCGGCGCGCACAACTTTTCTAAGCTTTACTTCCTGCGCCGCCTTTAATTCGGCTGCTCCATATTTTTCAGAAGCCTCAAGCTCCTTAAAAGCTTTTTTAAATACAGCGCTGTTCCTAAAGGCATACTTAAGGAGGCCTTTAAATATCATAAGTTATCTTTCTCCTATAAGTTTGGCAAGAAACTCATGATAATTTTTTATATGGTATTTCTCCCAAAACTCTTTATAACCTGCTTCTCCAAGCTGCTTTCTTTTGCTTTCATCTTTAATAAGACTTTCAAGCTTCTCTTTCATGTCTTGCCAATTATTCATTTTATACGCCACGCCTGTTCTGCCATCCTCAAGGTAGCCCACAAGACAGGTTGCTTCAGAATAAACGATCGGTCTCTTAAATGACATGGCTGAAAGCGCGAGCATATGACCGGAGGCCCCCAGATCATGTTTGAGCGGCACTATAGCAATATCGCAATTTTTTAAATATCCATTAAATTTCGGGAAAGAAAGATTGCTTAATATCTCAACATTCTCCGGATGAGAAGAATATATTTTATTAAGATCGGAACAAACAAGTATAAATTTATAATTTATATGTTTTGCGGCCTCCATGATCGCGTCATAATCCCTATTAGTAAAACCGCCTGTAAATATATAGTGATCGCCCTTACCGCATAAATCATCCGCAGGAACCTCGTCCTGGCAATAAGGACAATAAAGAACATCGGCTTTTTTAGGCTTGAATATTTTATTATAAAAATCCTTATCATATTTACTTTGAATAACAAGTTTAGTCCTTTCATTGTTTATAAGATATCTTAATATCCTTTGCACGAATCGCGTCTCGCCAAGATGATGCAGGAAAAAATTAACAACAATTATCTCTTTTTCAGGCCGCGCGAATCTGAAAAACTTCGCTAGAAATAGATACGGAATTGTCATGAGCATTCCGTTTGTGATCACTACATCTTTCTTTTTGCCTCGCGCCATAAAAAGCTTCTTAAAGAAATAGAAAAAGTATAATATAAAAAGAATTGCGATTTCCCGCTTTTTATGAAATTTTCTTTCGATATAGCGCGGCGGCACTATTTCATTTATTTCAATATCAGGATGTACGTTTTTCATATATTTTATGAGATCCGCCATATATTTTTCTCTGTAATTAAAGGCCAGGACTTTCATTGTTTTATCCTTTCTCTATTTTCGTATTATATGCATTGATGACTTGTTGCGATATATTGTCATAATTATATTCTCCGAGACTTTTTAGCGCGTTTTCTTTCATTGCCTCGAATGACCTTGCGTCTTTTT
>CAZFLU010000195.1:0-2407 GCA_964519195.1 uncultured Planctomycetia bacterium
TTAAAGCCGCTACTTTGCTTGGAGCTAAAAACGCCCGGCTTGCGCGCTACGCGACAAGCGCAGAGGTCTCGGGTGATTATGAAAAAGTTGTCGGTTATGCCGGCATAATTATTTTTTAGAGGGTGTGATCATGAGATTCTTAAAGAAAAGAAAAGTCGCTGTCGCTCTTGGAGGCGGCGCGGCGCGCGGAATAGCTAATATAGGCGTTCTAAAAGTGCTTGAACGAGAAGGTATTCCCATAGACCTCGTAGCAGGAACCAGCATGGGTGCGCTAGTCGGCGCGGGTTATGCGCTTGGGATACCGATCTACAGGATGGAAAAGGCCGCGCTTAAATTTTCATTGAACAAGCTGGTAGATTTCTCCCTCTCAAAAAGATCCGTGCTTAGCGGTAAAAAGCTTGAGGCGCATATTAAAGATTTTGTGGACAACAAGACTTTCAAGGATACGATAGTGCCTCTGGCCATTACCACTACCGATATCGAAACAGGCGAAGAACTAGTGCACACAAAAGGAGAGCTCAAGAAACTCGTGCTTGCGAGTTGTTCATGGCCCGGTATATTTCCGCCTGTTGTCGTTAACAACCGCAAGCTGACAGACGGGGGGATAAGGAACAGCATCCCGGTTAAAGCGGCAAAAAAGCTCGGAGCAACTCTCGTGATAGCGGTTCATGTCGGATTCTCTGTTAAAAAGGGAAAAATGGATAATCTTTTCCAGATTTTCGTTCAATCCATTCAGATACTGGGAGAAGAGCTGGATAACTACCAGGCAACACAGGCGGATGTGGTAATAAGCCCTGCGCTTGGCGATATTGACCAGTTCGGGTTCGATCATGCCAAAGACGCGTTGCGGGACGGAGAAGAAGCCGCCGAAAAAGCAATACCGGAGATCAGGAAAAAGCTGGGGATAAACTTATGGAAATAACGGTTATACTTCTTCTTTTAGCGCTTATCGCGCTTGTTATTTTTTTGCTTTTTAAAATATCCGGGAAGGAAAATTCCGAAACAAATATCGCCTCTCTCATAAACGAAAAATTCCTGGATTTCCAGACGAACATGCATAAGGCGATGGAGGGCGCCAGGAGCGAGGTCGAGCGCTCAAAAGACATAATATCCGAGCACGCCGTGAAAACCCTTGATACCTTAAAGACCATGGGTGAGACGGTTGAACGGCTCCTGTTCCACCAGAAAGAGGCGCACGAGCTTGGGAATTCATTAAAATACCTGCTGCAAACCCCTAAACTGCGCGGAAGTTACGGTGAGGAAATGCTGGAAGAAATGCTGGAGAAGATGATCCCTAACATGTGGCAGAGGCAGTACAGCATAGAAGGCGCCGAGCGCGTAGACGCTGTTGTAAAATATAAAGATACCGTAATACCGATAGACGCGAAATTCCCGCGAGAAACTTATGAAAAATACCTCAACGCCGAAACCGATGAGGACAAAAGGCGTTCATGGAAACTTTATGAGGACGGGATCAAGATCCAGGTAAACTCCATAAAGAACAAGTACATAAAACCGCACAAAGGCACTTCTAATTTCGCTTTCATGTTCATACCATCGGAATCTATTTATTATGAGACCATAGCAGAAAAAAATTTCTTGGGCCAGCCGTGCAGCATATACGAATACGCAAGGAACAACAACGTGGTGCCGGTAAGCCCCAATACCCTATATGCGTACCTCCAGATAATAATAATGGGCATAAGAAATCTAGACATAATCAAGAGCGCCAAGAAGCTCCAGGAAAATCTTGAAAAAGTTGAGCGCAATTTCCGTAATTTTTACGCGAAATACGAAGAGATCGGCGGCTCCTTAGAAAAAGCCCATAAAGCCTACGCGGTAGGGGACACGCACATTAAGCGCTTCAAGGACAGCATTGATTCAACCCTTAAACTTGAGCTGCCGGATGAGGGCCAAAACAGGGAAGCCTCCTCAAAATAACCTCCCATTTTCACTTTACTATTTAATATTATTATGATATAGTAGCGAACTATGAAGCAGCGTATTTCTATCATTTTGCGCGTACTAATAAGCGTTAGCCTGATAGGATTTTTGGTTTGGAGCATGCGGGGCCAAAGCAAAGATATATTAAAGACCCTCTCCAGAACTAACGCCTTCATTTTTAGCCTCGCGGTCGCTATTTTCGCGCTTAATGTCACAACGCTTTCTTTTCGCTTAAAAGTGCTTCTGGCCGGGGAGGGGATCTCCGTGCCCATAGCGCGGGTGATCGAGCTTTCTTTTATCGGATACTTTTTCAACAATTTCATGCCTACCGCCGTAGGCGGGGACATTGTAAAAGGTTACTACGTATACCGCCATACCAAAAAAGCCACCAAATCATTCATATCAATATTTATGGACAGGTTCATAGGCTCTTTCTCATTTTTGTGCGTGGGAGCGGTTGCGC
>CAZFLU010000196.1:0-2322 GCA_964519195.1 uncultured Planctomycetia bacterium
CGCGTCTCGCCCAGCAGGCAAATTTCCACATCCTGGTATCAAGGCGGTTCTTTATCTCAAGATGTACGAAACCCTTATCCTCGACATCATCATACCACCGTATGCGAGCCTTAAAACGGTATTCACGGTAGCTGTACTCTCTCGCAAAATACGTCAAAAAGTCACGCGTATCCAGATAAAGACTGTGATTGCCATAATAGCTTTCCGTGGGATTCTTTCTGTCCGGGACCATGCCGCGCGCTTCTATCATGTCTCTCGCCATTTCCGGCTCGCCGTTCTCGTTCTCAAGAACATCTTTTTCCTCTCTCCGGTCGCCATCGTTATTTTTTTTGAATATTTCGGCCTGTCTCAGCCACCATTTTAAAAACGATATCCCGAAAAGGCCGGCAAGGGCAGTCGTTAGGAGAACGGCCGGGACAACCGATTGTAACGACAAAAGATACGCCAGGCCAAACATGAAAACGGAGAAAATAGCGGCGTTCCTTACAACGATCATGGCAGGGAACTTGGACCTGTATCTTGTGACCAGGAAGAAAAACCCGAGAAACGGTTGTAATACCCTGTTTATACGCGGGATGAACATACTAAAGATGTAAGCGCCTATAGTGAGATATATACCTATAATGCCGAGGTACCAGGCTCCCGTGGCCGCGGCAGGCCAGAAGCTTGCCCATGCCGCCTGCCCCGGAAACGAAGACGTAAGGAATATCAAAAAAGCCGTAAGGGAAAACAGTAAAAGCGCTCCCATGAGCTTTTTGTACATACTCAGGTTCTTCCGCAATGTTTGCTGCCTGCGGGTATTATCCGGCACATAAAAATGGATAATATGCAGTATCAACTCCAGCGCCGCGAAGACTGACAGCATAAGCATGCTGAGAGCCAGCCCCGGCATCTTCATCGGCAGTAGAAGCGGCGCGACAAAATAAGACACCATGAACGCCAGTCCCATCGCCGGTATCTTTGCCGCAAGACGGTTCACCGGATAGTCGTCGCCCTGAAACACGCGGAACCATTGCGGCGCGACCCGTTCTTTACCCTTTTTTATCACCTTTTTCAGCGGAACAACGCGTACCAGACGCTTCATGGCAACCTCGACAATCGAGGCGATAAGCATTACGATGCCTACCCAGAAGACGGCCTGTACGAAAGGAAATCTCTCTATAAGTATCCTGCCCCATTTCATGGCCTCGATATATAGAAAACTAAGGGTAGGGTTCCTGAAATTGCCTTCCGGGCCTAACATGCCTAATGAGAAAGGAACAAAATAAATCAGAATAGTTCCGATAACGATCAGCCATCTCCACATATTGAAAAGCCTTAAAAGTGTTTCCGCCTGCGGTCTTTCCAATTCTCTTTTTCTGGTCTTGACATGCGCCATGAACGGCACAAGCAGCCTTATATAAAGCACTCTTGCCCATATTCCCAGAGTGAACGCGCCGGATATCTGGAAAGGCAGACCTATAATTATAATACCCATGATCAGGATAGTGACCCAGGCGCTGAATTCGGACCACGCGGCAATGCCGGGAAAACCTATGATAAAGAAAGAGCTAAGGAAACCGCCCGCTATCGCAGATAACAATATGCTGTTTTTTCTTATTATTTTTTTGAGAAGGCGGGGCAATACCCTGCTGAACAGATCTACTAAATTTTCCAGGATCGTGGCGACAATGACCGCGCTGCCCAGCCAGAAAAATACATGTACGCCCGGATGGCTCGCTAAGAAAGGGCCGTACCAAGAGATGACTTTGGATAGAAGCGGTATACCGAAAAGACCGGACAAGTTATAAAGCAAATACTCTATTAACATCGCGAAAAATATAAATATGGTCGTTCGCCGCATGGCCGCGAGCCTGGGCATATTGCTGCGAAACCTGGTTATTATGAGATTGAGTAGCGGCGGTACCTGCAGTATCCTGTTTACCCGCTTACTTTTTGTAAGCAGGCTGATTATGTAGCTGCATATATTAAGGTATACGGAAACGATTATAGCGAAGATCGCGATCGCTTCCAGCGACATAAGCAATGACAAAGCGGGAACGCCGAACGGGAAGCTCATAAATGGCGGCAGGACCGGCGATGCGGCTAAGAGAATGGCTCCCGTTAATATTACGATGGCGAATTTGAAAATTGTTCTCTTAAGCGGATGGTCGTCGTCGCGAATAATGCCGGTTTTTCGTTTCATGAAAACTTCTACGAACGCGGAGATAACCAGCGTGATAACCAGCCATCTCAGCGCATATAGAAAAGGCACTGCTTTGGCAGCCTCTTGAAATAAACCGGCCACAAGATCTGCCGTAAAACTAAATGTCAGACTCGGCC
>CAZFLU010000197.1:0-2318 GCA_964519195.1 uncultured Planctomycetia bacterium
CGCGTAAAAATAAAGGAACGCCCTCTTCTATGGAAGCTGCGCACACCACCTTAGTGTTCCCTATTTCAAAAAGACATGAGCCTTCGGCGAATTTCAGAAAATTCGGGGTTATTTTTATTTTTCGTAGGCCGGAAAGTATTCTTCCGTCTTTACGCTTCATTTTTTTCTCCTTTTCCCGGCCCGTAAATATCGCGTCCCCCGGCATCAATGCCCACTATAAGCGGAAATTTTTCTACTTCAAGTTTATATATAGCTTCCGGCCCGAGTTTTTTAAAGGCTGCGGGCTCACATTTTTTGATGCGCTTAGCCAGGTATGCCCCTGCCCCTGAAATGGTTAGAAAATAAACGGTTTTTGTCTTTTTTATGCTTTCCCTGACCTCTTTATCTCTCCTGCCCTTTCCTATCATGCCGGATATTTGAGCGCTTTTAAGTAAAAGCGGCGTAAATTTATCCATTCTTGAGCTTGTAGTGGGCCCGCATGAGCCGAAAGTGCCGTCTTTCCTGCAAGGCGTTGGGCCGGCATAATATATAATAGCGTTCCGAAGGTCGAGCGGGAGTTTCTTTTTCTTATTTATAAGCTCATAAAGCTTTTTGTGCGCTTCGTCTCTTGCTGTATAAATTGTTCCTGAAAGCAGAACTTCTTCACCGCATTTTAGTTTAGCGATCATATCTTTTGTTAACGGAGTCGTTATGTGTTTCATATTATTTTAGACGCGCCCCGTGTCGCGTGGCAGCTTACGTTAACAGCCACTGGAAGTCCCGCTATGTGCGTATGCGCTTCGAGCACGTTCACTCCAAGGCATGTAG
Source organism: uncultured Planctomycetia bacterium (assembly GCA_964519195.1). Classification (GTDB taxonomy): domain Bacteria; phylum Omnitrophota; class Gorgyraeia; order JABMRN01; family RBG-13-46-9; genus CAZFLU01. The sequence continues at coordinate 808 of CAZFLU010000197.1, forward strand.
CCTTGCCGCCGAAACCCATCGGGCCGATATTAAGCGCGTTAACTTTTTTTAAAATTTTTTTCCGGAGCTTCTCAATATGCTTATGCTTACTTCTTTTGTCAATAGGAAGCGTCAAAGCCGTTTTGGAAAGCGCCGCGGCAGTGTCAAAAGTGCCGCCTATCCCGATACCTAAAACATACGGCGGGCACGCGTCGGGCCCGGCTTTTTTAACCACATCCGTAACGAACGATATTATTTCGTTCTCCCCATGAGTAGGGTTCAGCATGGAAATTCTGCTTTTATTTTCACTTCCGAAGCCTTTCGGCATGACAGTTATCCTGACTTTATCGCCTTTCTTGACTTCCGTGTATATGAACGCCGGAGCTCCTGTTCCAGTGTTTACCCTTAAAAGGGCGCTTTTTACGACTGATTTCCTAAGGCCGCCTTTTTTATAGGCCTCTTCAACGCCTTTATTGACAGCCGCATCAATATGCCCGCCTATAAGCTTAACATCCTGCCCTATTTCAATATGAACGTATATTACGCCCGTATCCTGGCAAATCGCTCTTTTTTCTCTCTTGGCTACACCGGCGTTTTCAATGAGTATTTTCAGGATCTTTTTGGAAGCTCTGTTTTTTTCCGCTTTAAGCGACTTTTTTATAGCTTTTAATATATCCGGGCGTAAATTAAAATTCGCCCGCAGGCATAGTTCGCGGACAGCGTCTTTTATTTTTTTCACATGGACCTTGCGCGTCATAATACTTTCCTTTTCGCTTTAATATCGCGTTTTAGAAACGCTTTCGCGAGTCTCTCGAAATTTCCGGGGTCATCGCTTGAGAAAAATACCGCCTTTTTTCTTTGTTTTCCTGCAAGCATGCCGCGTTCTTTAAGAAGTTCCCTGGCATGCGAGGCGACCGCGTTCGAGGAATCAACCAGCTTTATCCCGCTTCCGGCCACTTTCTGTATAATTTTCTTAAGAAGCGGGTAATGCGTGCATCCTAATATTAAAACATCTATGTTCTTTTTTAGCAAGCCCCCGATACAGTTTCTTACGATCTTCTCTGTTATGGCATTCCTGGCCCATCCGCTTTCAACGAGCGGAACAAAAAGCGGGCAGCTTTTCTGCGATACAAAACAAGTTGATCTATTTTTAAAGAATTCTTTTAAATAAGAGCCGCTCGCTATCGTGGATTCAGTGCCTATAACCCCTATTCGCTTTTTCCTGCTTAAAATAAGCGCTTCTTTGACACCCGGCTCTATAACCCCTATTACGGGAACTTTGAAACGCTTTTTAAGCGCGTTCAAACTAAGGCTTGAAGCTGTATTGCAGGCCACTATTATGATCTTTACGTTAAATTTGAGAAGGAAATCGGCTATCTCTGTCGAGAATCTCGTGACCGTTTCTTTTGATTTGTTGCCGTAAGGGACTCTCGCGGTATCGCCGAAATATATTATTCGCTCATTCGGCAGATATTCAAGGCATTTCTCGACTACCGTAAGCCCGCCCACTCCCGAATCGAATATACCTATAG
>CAZFLU010000198.1:0-2256 GCA_964519195.1 uncultured Planctomycetia bacterium
AATGCCTCTTTATCTAAAACCCGACGATGGCGAAAAGGACCCAAATTTAAAAGAATACGAAATGGTATATCAGCCAATGACCGATAAATGGGAATTTGCGCACCATCTCTCGGACGAATGGAATCTAAAAAAGAATATTTATGAGAAAAACGCGGGCAAAATCAGGCATCACATAGATTTTAACAAGCGGAACAATAACCCCGATAATGTCCGGAGAATACAATGGGAAGATCATTGGGCCCTCCATAAAGAGATCGCCTCGTGGCGCCACAAAAACGACCCGGAATATGTAAAAAAACTTGCCGAAGGAAGAAAAAAATTCTGGGAAAATCCGAAAAACCGCGAGCGCATATCAAAACGCAGGTCGGAACTTAATAAGGAAGAATGGCGTAAACCCGGCTACAGGGAAAAGATGAGCGAGGTCATTAAAAGAGCATGGCAAAACCCCGCTTATAGGAACAAGATAAGCGAAAATTCAAGCAAAAACCTGAAAAATCTCTGGCGGCGGGAGGATTTCCGCAATTTACTGGGTCGGCTGAAATCGAAAGAACTGAAAAAAAGATGGAAGGACGAAAAATACAGGTTTTTTATAGCGGATACTACCAGAAAAACCTCACACGAGATATGGTCCGATCCGAAACACCGGAGCCGCATGTCGAAATTGAGCAAAGAACGATGGCAAAACCCTATATATTACAAAAGACAATCCGATAAAGCCAAGAAACAATGGAAGAACCCGGAATTTCGGGCCAAATATTCTTCCGATCACTTTAGCAAAATGGCTAAAAAACTATGGCAAAACCCCGAAATACAAAAAATGCACAGAGACAAGGCCGTTAAGCAATGGCAGGACGGCGAATTTAGGCGAAAAACGATACAAGGCATAACAACTAGCAACGCACGCAGATTGGGCAAAAACCCTGCTCAAATGCTCGAGCTGGCTCAAAAAGCAAAAGTTTCATTAAAAAAATACTGGAAAGATCCTTTGTATAAAGAAAAAGTAATAAAAAGCAGAATTTTGGGGTTTGTAAAAGACTTGCTAAAAACGCAAGAAACCGTTACCCCTAAGATATATGAAGAAAGCAGATTCAACAATGGCGTGCCGAGTGTTCAAAATGCTTTGAAATATTTTAACAGTTTTCAAGAAATGCTGACCGAGGCCAAGATAAAAAAGAACCATAAGGTCAAAAAGGTGGAATCTCTTGCAAGAAAAGAGGATGTTTACGACCTGACAATAGAGCATATGCATAATTTTGCTCTGGCCAGCGGAATATTTGTTCATAATTCAATTGATGGCGACGCTCCAGCAGCTATGCGTTACACGGAAGCGCGGCTCGAACATATCACAGACGCTCTTTTGGGCGACATCGAAAAAAACACAGTAAAATTCACCCCTAATTTTGACAATTCTCTAAAAGAACCTGTTATACTCCCGGCAATTCTTCCCAACCTGCTTGTAAACGGCTCAAGCGGCATAGCGGTTGGCATGGCGACAAACATCCCGCCGCACAATCTAAGCGAAGTTGTTGAAGGCATAAAGCTTCTCATAGACAGCCCTGAATGCGAAATAAAAGATCTCATGAAAAAAATAAAAGGACCGGACTTCCCGACAGGCGGCATAATCTGCGGCAAGGCAGGCGTAAAATCGGCTTATGAAACAGGAAGAGGCCGGCTCCTTGTGCACGCTAAGGCAGTTGTCGAGCCCCTTAAGAACGGAAAAGAGAATATCGTAATAACGGAAATACCTTACCAGATAAACAAAACCAATCTTCTCGCGTCGATAGTAAAACTTGTGCAGGATAAAAAAGTCGAAGGCATCGCGGACCTGCGCGACGAATCCGACAAAGACGGAATGCGGATAGTTGTTGAGCTTAAACGCGGGCAGAACGCGCAGGTTATCCTGAACCAGCTTTATAAACACACGCAAATGCAGGCAACTTACGGCGTCATAATGCTCGCGCTTGTTAATAACAAACCGCGCGTCTTGAATTTAAAAGAGATGCTTTCGATCTACATAAACCACAGGCGCGACATAATAATAAAACGCACTATATTCGAGAAAGAAAAAGCGGAAGCCCGCGCGCATATTCTGGAAGGCCTGAAGATCGCCCTTAACAATCTGGACAGGGTCATAAAAACAATAAAAAGCGCGAAGGACCCCGAAACAGCGAAAAAAGAGCTTATCAAAAAATTCAAACTAAGTGAAAACAAGCCCAGGCCATACTGGAAATGCAGCTTCAGCGTCTTACGAACCTT
>CAZFLU010000199.1:0-958 GCA_964519195.1 uncultured Planctomycetia bacterium
ATCAATACTTGTTGCTCAACTCGCCTTATCTCCCGCAGCATTCTTTGCTATAAACTGGATAGCACATTTTATTATAAACGCACTAAGCCTTAACTTTAAACTACTTCCAGCTTCGTTAGGGCCTTCTGATGAGCCCGAATGGCAAAAAGCCGAAAAAAGAGAAATAAAATTCGTAGGTCAGGATATCGGCGGATTGACAGAAATGAGAGAAGCCGAGTATGCCGGAAAGCGGTACATGGCAAAATTTGCCAAAGGACAAGATAGAGAAAGGGTAAGCAAAGATTTTATAATTCCGCAGAAAGATATCCTTGAGCTGCTGAATAAAAATAATGTGCCGGGCATATGCCGGGCTGCGCATTTCCTGAATGTCGAAGGTGTGGGGAGAGTAATACTTTTTGATATATTTCCTTCGGGCAACAATTTACGAGCCGAGCTTAGAAGGTTAAAAACCGCGGGATTGAAGCAGGAAACAGCGCTTGATATAACACTATCTGTAGCAAGGACCGTTAAGTCCTTGCTCGATAGTGGTATTTATCATTGGGACCTAAAGCCTTCCAATATATGGGTAACGAGGGAAGGTGGAGCTATTAATACGAGGGTTTTTGACTTTGACATGGCTTTTATGGCTGGCAGAGGCATGATTGAATATATGAGAAGAGAATTATATAGAGCAGGTTCCCCTAATTACATGTCCAAAAACAGGCGCAGGCAGACCACAAATCAACCCTTGGGCTGGGGCGATAGGCCTTTTTCGCAATCGGATGAAATTTATTCTTTAGCTGTTATATTGGCGGAAATGCTTACAGGGCCCCATTTCCGGGCGGAATTCAGCGAATCTAACCGCGATAATCTCGGCGCTCATCTTAAGAAACTGGATGCTCTTCCGCAATGGGTCCAGGGGAAGAGAGATAAAATACCCGAAGCCTTAAGAACTATACTCGCTAAAGCGCTAAATGAA
>CAZFLU010000199.1:968-2246 GCA_964519195.1 uncultured Planctomycetia bacterium
AAAAATATGCAAATATAAATAATTTTATATACGACCTTGAAAATTATCGCTCGCAGCTTACCACAAGTATGCCTGCCGCTAAGAGCGCGAGAGAAGCAGCCGCTGGCCCTGAGCTTTCCGTAAGCGAGATCACTAATATCATAACGAGCATGAAGGAAAAGCCCATTGATACTACGAAACGAGGATTTGAGACGCCCTTAACGGTGCAGGTCAGGCAAAATATGCCTTTCGATTCCGAACATCCACTTAATGATGAGGAAGTTGTAAGCGTAGCTGAATTCGGACTTGAGTGGCAGCGCTCTCCCAACGACGCTGTTCAGACGCCGTTTTTGTTAAGGCGTTCAGTAGCGCAGGATTTAGAGCTTATTGACAAAAACTTAAGAAAAGTAGGGTTGCATCTATTTTTAAGAGATGGGTTGCGGACCATAGAAGAACAACAGGGAAGGATAGAGACATTTGTCAAACGGGAAGTGCAAGCGCGGCTTGAGAATATTGTTACTGTAGCTGAAGTCCAAAACGCTGCCCGTTTTATAATAGAAGAAGACAAACGGTTAAGGGATGCGCGTCCTTCAGAGCTGGAAGGGCTAACAGACAAGGAGAGAAGGGAGCAAGCTGTTAATAAATATGTACAAGGGTTAAACGAATTAGCGTCGCGGCTCGCAAAAGATGCCGCTACACAAGTTCGGGCAAGAGAGGAACTTTTGTCCGTTATCGCCGATTCTTATTACAGGTTCGCAAATCCTGAACTTACAGCGCCCCATTTATCAGGAGGCGCATTTGATGTGGAAATAAGAGACAATATAGAGAATAAACCGATACCGACAAAAGTCTGGGCTATGTTTGGACAACTTAAAAGAGATGAAGTGCCTGAGAGCGATAGGAAGCTTTATGACCTGGCATCAACAAAAGGTTATCGTGAACTTGAGGAATATTTCAATGTAGAAACGCGCGGCCCACCCGAAAATTTACAAGGTAAAGAAGCAGAACTTTATGAACTGCTTCGGAACAGGCGCTTATATTATCATATTTTTTCTACCTCAATCGATCGCGGAGGCATCCTTCCTGCCGGCGATATTTTTATTCCCTTGCCGGGAGAACACTGGCATTTTAGCAGAGGCGACCGTAACGCGGCATACTTAACCGGTACGCAGGCTTACTATGGAGCAGTAAATGTGGCGCAGATCGATGAAAGCGGCAGAATTGCAAAGCTTGCCGATATGTTTCTTCAAAGTAAAGAAGAAGTTGTAGCAATAAATGGTTGTATAAGAATAGGCAAAC
>CAZFLU010000200.1:0-2234 GCA_964519195.1 uncultured Planctomycetia bacterium
ACTTGCATTACTGCAAGAGTCGGACTATCCCTTTGCCGTATCTTTTCAGACTTAGGCAGCGAGTGTCTAGTCTCTGCACCTTCCCATAAAGGGCTTGGCTCAGGATTGTCCCGATATTTCGGGATTTCCCTGAATTTACTCGCTTATCGACTATGGTTTCCCATAGAAGCTGCTAACGTTTCACAGCCAGCCGCTACTACCATTGAGCTACCGGGGAATGATCGTAAAGAGCTGTGGTGAAAGTTTACCACAATCGTATTGTCATTTCAACGATTTTTCAGTTAAATCTCATAGATTCCTAAATTAGATTCCTAAATAGCTTGACTTCTTCGCGGAATGTGCTACAATCACCATGACGATAGAGATCTTTTTAGGTTTGGTTTTGTTTTAAGATTGTGAATAGTTGAGATACCGCGCTTTGACCTTTCAAATGTCCACTTACCATTCATAAGATTTCCAAAATAAACGATCCCTAACTTGTTGCTGACTCTAAAGTCAGGAACTATTTATAACTAATGGAATAAAGGAGGAAAACAGGAAAGACTAGATATAGTGTATTTTTTTGTTTCAAAGTATGTAATGTTCCGCTTTTAGCGGAAGATCTAGAAAAGTCCCGAGCAAAAGCGAGGGATAAAAAGGAGAATAGAATAATGGAAAAAGTAAACAAACTGTACGTAGGTAACCTGAGTTTCAATACAACAGAGGATGAACTGCGAAGCTATTTCGAAGAGAACGGAATAACCACCAAATCGGTCAACCTGATAAAGGACAAATACACCGGCAAGGCAAAGGGTTTCGGTTTTGTTGAAGTTGAGTCACAGGAAGTAATGCAGAAGGCAACTCAGACGCTGGACGGTAAAGAGTTTGGCGGAAGAAATCTTACGATAAACGAAGCAAAGCCGAAAGATAGACCAAGCGGCGGATCAGGCTTCGGTTTCGGAAGAGGCTCGAGATATTAATATAAAGACCGATAGTACTCTATTTAGTATAACTTGCTGATCGCGGGCGCGATCAACGGCCGGGTATTTATTGCGGCAACAGCTCGCTGGTGCCGGTAACAGTAAACCTCAAGGTTGTACGCGTTCAGCACTGTTTTGCAATTAGGGAATTTACAGGTTCTATGTTTCTTGAGCGACGTTATTTTTTTGATATATGCCTCCTGTTCTCTTAGACGGTATTATATCACTAAATAAGCGTTGAAAGGGAAATAGTTACATAAATAAGGCCTGCGCGGCTTTAAAACCGCGGAGGCCTTATTTGTAAGAAAACCCGTTATCTTACGGAAGGTAGTTAATTTTTTAAATAAAATACTTGTAATAATCGGCGTGAGGCTTTATAGTAACAGGTAACTAAACAGGAGGTAACATGGGATACGAACAAGGAAGAGGCGGTTACGGCGGCGGTTTTGGCGGGGGCGCCAGGGAAATGCATAAAGCGATTTGCGCCGAATGCAAGAAAGAGTGCGAAGTGCCTTTTAAACCAAAGGAAGACCGTCCGGTATATTGCAGAGACTGTTTTTCTAAGAAAAAGGGAAATAGATAATACCAGCCTGCCAGCGGCTTGCCGAAAGGCGGGCCGGCAGGAAGAAGAGGAGGCATATTGGCCAAGAATAACTACTCATATAGAAAATATCAAAGGGAACTAAAAAAGAAAAAGAAAAAAGAAGAAAAAGCCCAGCGAAAGCTGGACAAGAAGAACGCAGAGCTTAGCGGAAACCCGGAAGCGGCTCCGGAAGAGCCCTCCGGGGAAGACATGGCAGAACCTACCTAAGCCCATCATTACGCGCGCGCCGCGCCGGAGCGGCACAGGTTTTGAATTTCACATGATGAAGCAAACAATAACAATATTAGTAATACTAATGTTATCGTTTAACGCATATGCCGGTGATGAGCGAAAATACTCCGAAGGCACTTTATATACCGCGGATAATATAAGCATTTCCTACAAACATTATAAAAACGGGTTTGATTCGGTGATCATCGTATGCCCGGGTTTTTATAACAGCAAAGAAAATAAGTGGATGCGGAAAACCGTAGAACTTATTTTGCCGGAACATGACGTTATAATCTTTGACTTCAGGGGCCACGGAAAGAGCGGAGGGGAATATTCATGGTCGTCCAGGGAGCACCTTGATATTAACGCTGTACTGGATTACGCAAAACTTCAGAATTACGAACATATAGGAATATTGGCCTTTTCCCTGGGGGCGGCGTCCGCCATCAACGCTGCGTCCC